>LJUE01000183.1 GCA_001303885.1 Planctomycetes bacterium SM23_32
CGGCCGTCCACGACGACGCCCGCCGCCACGCCGCACTCCAGCACCTCGCCCAGGAAGAGCGGCGCGCCCGGCATCCCAACGTCCTCGGCCGTCAGCCGACGGCAGGCGTCGTTGTGCACGACGGGCGCCGGGCCGGACAGCGTGTTGTAGACCTCGTCGTAGGTGCGGATGCGCCCACCGGTGTCGTGTGCGATCAGGTCGGCCAGTTCCCCGGACGCCGTGGGGTCTGCCTGCAGGATGCGCCATCCCGTCAGCCGGCGAACGATGGCCCACAGCGCCGCGGCGTCCGCGCCGAACGTGATCAGCTCGCCCGGCCAGATGGGGCTCTCGATGACGGCGACGGCAGGTCGCGATGGGTCGCCGAGTACGTAGGCATCGCACGGCCCCCGGCGCAAGACGTGCGTGCAGAGGCACGTCTCCGGCCGGTCGCCCAGCGCGCTGGCCAGGTGGCGCAACGCCTCTTCCGGGAGCGCTTTCACAGCGATGTCCGTTTCCCGCACCACTTCGCTGAACTCAGGGGGGCTGGGCATGTCTGTCAGCCACCTCCCGATACGCCCTTCAAGCCCCCCCAATCGGGGGATCCCTGACAGGGCTTGTGGCCGATTATACGCCACGAGCTGCTGTTGTCGAGGCCGTTCCCCCGCGGACCTTAGAGACGAGCAGCAGCTGGACGCACGCGCTGGCGCGGCGCGAGCGCCGCCGGTGTGTACACATTGTGTTCACACGCCGGGGGTGAGGTATGGAGGCCAGAACGCGAGTCCTTGGTAGGACAGGAGATAGGTGGTAAGGGCGGTGGGGATCGAACCCACGACCTACGCGTGAAAAGGCAGGCCCGTGAGCGCCTGCGAAGGCCATATTCGGCACTTTCAGCCGTTTCCGTTTTCGATGGCTGCTATCATCTCACTCGTTTCGCTATCAGCGCTGCTATCAGGAGCCCCGCCGGACCACAGCGCCCCTCGCGACGCAGTTCGTGGATCTGTGCACGAGAAGTCCGAGAGAGTAGGGCAGTGGGCGTGCTATCACCTTCGACCGCCGCGCCGGACGCAGCGTCTGTGCTCCGTTCCCTTCGAGTGCACGTCCCCCATCATGACGTTGCCGTGGGAAGCGGGCCGCCAGTCTTCGCGGGGCTGAGGAGCATGATGACGCTCCATCGCCGACGGCCCGCTGTTCGATTTCATCCTACGGCATGACGTGGACAGAAGCCGCTGAACTGCGCTCGCCGCCGGCGGCGAGGCGGACCGTGCAGTCGCCCTCCGGGACGTTGGCCGGCACGGTGACTTCGAGGACGTCCCGGCCGTCGTGTGGCCGAGTGTGTCGATCAGGCGGCGTCGGAGCCGTTCAGGATCAGGGGTGGTCCCAGGCTTGCAGCAGCGCGCGTAGCAGCATGCCTCCACGACTATGTCCGGGAACGGGGTATCCCCATCAGTGCGTCGAACCACGCGGGCATCCGGTGAGTCGCCCGCTTCAGCCAGGCATCCGGCCGCCGCGTCGACGTGCGCGCGGCACTCGACAGGCCAGACGGCCCCGGCGCTTGACGCTGTTGGGGCGTGACGAACTCGGCCAGGAACCGGCGGGCGACATCGAATCGCTCCGGACGTCACACGTCGAACTTGGCCCGATGACACTCCCCGCTAACCGGGAGGTCGTGTTCGAAGGTGTCTCAGGCAACGCAATGGAGATCGACGTCGAGATCGATCCGAAGTACGCCCGGATGATCCAGATCAACGTCCTGCGCTCGCCCGGGGAGGAGGAGTTCACGCGGATTACCTTCTACAAACAGCGGGGCTACCGAGACTGGCAGCGGTACGATGGCTGGGAAGGGAAGAAAGTCTGGGCCGCGACCGCCAGTATCATCACCCTGGACAACGCCCGCTCATCGACACTGCCGGACGCCGGCTCACGCCCGCCGGAGTCGGCGCCGTTCCACCTGGACCCCGGCGAGCCGTTGCGCCTCCGCATCTTCATCGACAAGAGCATCGTCGAGGTGTTCGCCAACGGCCGCCAGTGCGTCGCCGCCCGTGTCTACCCCGGCCGGGATGACAGCCTGGGTGTCTCCCTTCGCTCCCAGGGCCAGGACGCTGTGCTTCGCTCGCTTGACGCGTACCAGATGAGAAGCATCTACGCCGGGTAGCCCACGCTCTGGGCGTAGAGGACGCGCTGCTCGGGCCGGAGGTGGAGCGCCTCGCTGAGGCCCGGCCTGTCGCAGTTGTGGAACCATGCCGCCAGGCCCTGGGAAGCGGCGAACAGGTAGATGTTCCCCGCGATGAGCCCCGTGGCGACGTCGTAGTACGACTTCTGGATCTCCGGGTCGCTGAGCCCCGGCTCCTGAAAGCCGGCCGTGGCGAACCGGGCAGTGTCAGCGACGAAGATGATCCGCACGGGGGCCGTGGCGCCGCGGCCGCGATTGCCGGCCAGCGCGCGCAAGTCACCCGCGACGATGGGAGTGAGCCGATGCGCCGGTGCGTCGTAGAGGTAGACGCCCTCCGGCAGCGCCACGTAGAGGTTGACCTCCTGCGCATTGCTGGCCGAGGCAGCGGTGCGGCCGAGTTGCCCGAACGGCCCCTGCTCGCGGTTCACGCCGAAGGCGGCCCACAGCAGGTTGGACAGGACTTGCACCGGCAGGCGGTCCTCCTTGATGCTGCGGGTTGTCCGGCGCTCCTTCAGCGCGGTCAGGACGGGCTTTCCGCCCTCGGTCTCGGGCTTGGGGAGCACGATGGGCTGGAGGTCGCCCGCGGCACTGGCCGCGCCGCCGCCGGATCCGCTGACGCTCGTCTCGTCGTCAGCGACCATGGTCAGACCTGCAAACCGTGCAGCCAGGATCCTCGCCGGCACGGCCTTCATGAATCTGACCCCCTCCCGATTCTCGTGCCAGGTTCTATGAGAGAAGCGGCTGGTGTTGGCCAGCCAGCGATGCGGCGTACGCTGCAGCCGTCGGCCAGTACACTACCGAGTTCGAGCCCTGGCAAGACCTCCACCGCCCCCGCCGCGTCCAGCAGGTTCCCTCCGTGTGCGAAGTCACGCCGTGGTCGGGCAAATGTCAACTCACCGGGCGGCCCCGGCCAAGCGAACGGGGACCCATACGTCAGGTCTCTCCCAGAGGTCGTCCTGATCCTGGCCGGTGAAGGCAGCCACGTGGTGGATGCTCCCGTTGCGCAGCAGTAGCGAGACGTTCAGCCGAGTGCCGACGGCCATAGCCGCCGGCCCGAGCACCGAGGCCGGGATGAAGAACTCGAGCGTGTAGCCGTCGTGCGTGCGGCCCCAGTAGCACTGCGTGCCGGTGGAGTTGTCTGTGCCGACGCCTCTTGAGGCGATGTCCGACGTTGGCTGCCAAAGCGACATGTTCGCCGGGCCCGGGCCAGACCGAACGGCCGGCCAGAACGTCAGATGCTGGACATGCCGTGTCGGCACGGGGCTTGACGCGGCATCCCTCTCAATGAAGACCCCGACACTGTCGTCCGTCCAATGCTCGGCATCGTTGGGGTGGACGTCGTCATCCACTGAACGGACTGCTCCATAGAGGCCCTCCTCGCGCCAGCAGAGCTTCATCTCGCCGGCCGCGGGGTCACCATGCGTCCAGGGCGTGGGAGTGATCTCCTGCCAGTCGTCGAGGTTCCCGTCCACGGCCACAGGATGGCGGCCGTAAGCCACGTTCACCAGCTTGCCTGCGCCCCCGAACTGGATGACAAGCCAGATAGCTGCCGCAACGACCAGGGCCGCCGCCGCGCACGCGCCCGCCGCAAAGGCTATCTTCCGACGGCGACTTCTCCCACGTGGAAGGGCGGCGCCCTCAACAAGGAAGAGACGCAAGGCGTCGGCAAGCGCCGTGCAGTCCGCGTGCCTCTGCTCCGGATCGTGGGCCATGGCCCGCTGGACGATTCCCGCAAGCACCGGCGGCACCTCCGGGTTGAGCGAGCGAAGAGGCGCGACATTGCCCGCAAGCACTCCGGCGACGGCACTCTGGGCGCTGCCGCCCCCGAAAGGCCGCACACCGGTCAGCATCTCGTAGAGGACGGCCCCAAGGGAGAACTGGTCGCTGCGGGCGTCCGCCACCTCACCCCTGGCCTGTTCAGGCGACATGTAGAAGGGCGTGCCCAACAGCGTGCCGGGCAAGGTCATGCCGGCAGGTACGTCCAGCTCGCGCACAAGACCGAAGTCCGTCACTTTCACCTGTTCGATTCCGTTCTCCAGCAGCACGTTGGCCGGCTTGACGTCGCGGTGCACCTTGCCCTCGGAATGCGCGTGGGCAAGTGCGAGAGCGACCTGACGCCCGATCGTGGCCGCCCTCGTCGGCTCCAGCGGGGCTTCGGCAGAGATCAAGTCTTGCAGGGACCGCCCCTGCACGTGCTCCATGACGATGTAAGAGAGCGCTCCTTCCTGGCCCACAGCGTGGATGGCTATGATGTTCGGGTGGCGCAGTATGGCCGCTGCTTTCGCTTCCTTGGCAAAACGGCGCCGGGCGCGGCCACTGGAGGCCTGTTGGGGCTTAAGGATCTTCAGCGCTACCCGTCGGTCCAGGCTTTCATCCTGGGCCAGGCAGACGATCGCCATGGCGCCCTCGCCCAGACGCCTGATGATGCGGAAGGACCCGATCCTCTGCGGCGGCTCCCATACGTCTTCTTCGGAACTCAATGGCGGTGCCTGCGCCCCCGTCCCCTGCGCAGTGCCGACCACCTGCGTCATCGCTGCTGCTATCCTGGCCACCCGTGCCTCGTCGGCGGCGTCCCGCTCGGCGTACGCCTTGCGCAGCTTATCCTCGTCAAGCCCGGCGTAACCGACCAGGGCCTGCAGAAGGACGCGGCACCGGGCGCAACTGCCGAGGTGGGTCGCGGCGTGCGCCAGTTCGTCCCTGTCGGCCGTCCCCTGAGCAACGCGCTCCCAGACCTCGCGGGAGGGACAGGACTTGCCGGCATCGCGTTCACTCATCTGTCGTCTCCAGGATACGGCGCATCATCCTGAGGATGCGCGCCTTGTTCACGTACACCATGCCGACGCTCATCGAAAGCTCCCCGGCCACCCGGTCAGCGGGCTCCTCGCGCAGGACATAGCGCTCGAAGCTCTGCCAGGTCCTGGGCTCCACGCGTTCGCGGGCTCGAGCCAGGGCGTAGTCCAGCCGGGCTCGCCGCCAGTCATCCTCCCACCCGGCCTGTCCTTGGGACGAGTGAGGGTCCGGCACTTCCCTGAGTGCTGCATCGGCAGCCGTTCCTCCTGCCGATCGGACATTCCGCACGGCGCCCCGCCAGTGACGACTCACCCGGCTTGCCACGACCTGGTAGAGCCAGCTGCGGAAGTGCCCCCGCTCAGGGTCATATCGGAAGTCGCGCATGTGCTGGGCCAGGACCATGAACGTGTCCTGAACGATATCCTGAACGGCGTCCTCGGCGACCCCCATGCGCCTGGCGAACCTGGCGACCACGCCTTCATAGAGGCCGACGAACTCGCGCCAGCTCGCCTCATCTCCGCGGGTCCTCAGGCGATCCA
>LJUE01000010.1 GCA_001303885.1 Planctomycetes bacterium SM23_32
CCCTCCTGCGGCGCCTGGTGGCGCCGCACCTCTATGCGCTGCGCACCGAGCTGGAGTTCACCGAAGGGGCCGCAGAGCTGACGGCCGCCGTCCTGGAGGCCGCCGCGCCGTCCGCTTGACGGCGCCCCGCCGGCCCGTCAGTCCGACCGGAAGACGGTCGTCACCTCGAAGTAGCGCTCGAAGAAGCGTTCGGCGTCCACCTCGGCGGCCACCGTATGGGGGCCGTTCCCCGCTTGCTCGAACAACGTGGCGCCGTGGGCATCGGCGCCGCCCAGGTCCATCCTCACCGTCCCTGTGCGATAAGTGCAGATGTCGGGCTCGAAGATGCAGGCCGCCGCCAGCGGGTCGTGGAACGTGATCTGCTCGGCGTGGCGATACCAGACCTCGGCCATCTCCCCCACCACGTCGAACGGCCCGCCCTTGAACCTCTCCCGGCACTCGCCCGCCGGCATCGTGCACTTCGTCGTCACGTCCAGCCCGTAGGCGGTCAGCGCCGGCGTGGGCGCCGCGAAAACCAGCGCGCTGGCGATCGGATCGCCCATCGTGTTCCACTCCTTCTGGCCCGGCGCGAAGTAGTAGCCCCCCATCATCACCAGCCGCTTGAGCAGCCCCGCGCACTCGGGGTCCACGGCGAACAGCAGCCCGGCGTTCGTGAGCGGGCCGATGGTGAGGAGCGTGATCTCCCTGGGGCGGCTGCGGATGGCGCGGCGCAGGAACTCGACGGCTCCGTAGGGCGGGAAGTCGTCCCGGTGCGGCCACCGGGGCAGCACCTCGGCCTGGGGGGCCCGCGGCTGCTGCTGCTCGTAAAGCAGGGGCACGTCGCAGCCGCTCACGATGGGCACGTCGCCCCGGCCGGCGGCGGCTCGCCCGTCACCGTGGTCACGCCCAGCAGCTCGCAGCGCGGCTCGGCCAGCAGGTAGGCCAGGCAGACGGCGTCGTCAATGTCCGACCCGATGTCCGTGTCCAGCAGTATGGGAACGGTCTCGCTCACGTGGGTCTCCTTCTGGCCGCTCCGGCGGCCGGTCCTCAGTGCATTTGGGCCTGACAGGAGCCGATGCCGGGCCGGTAGAAGCTGAAACGCACGTTCGGGTGCAGCGCCAGCAGGGACATGGGCACCGAGGTGTCCGGAACGCGCTCGGCGATCATGAGCGTTGTCAGCCGCATGCCGAACGGGTTGTCGTGCGTGCCCGCCTGCCAGATGGAGACCCGCTCGGCGTTCATCGTCTCGGCCGGCCCCACGGTGAGGGCCTGGGTCGGGACGTCGGCTACCTTTCCGCCGCCGGACGTGCGGGCGTTCTGGATGACCGTCATCGGGTGCAGGTCTACGACACGGGCGCCCAGCTTCATGTACTCCTCCGGCGGCGGTGGCTGGTCCGCGTACGGGCCTTCGCGGCGAGGCGGATCGTTGAACGCCCAGTGCTTCACCTCGCCCTGCCCTCCCTGCATGACGACGCAGCGCGCAGCGTCGTAACTGGCGCTGTATTGGGCCAGGGAGTCCGCCTTCGGGAAGTGCAGGTTGGCTTCCGGCATGGCCAGCTCCGGCCGGATGCGGTCGAAGCAGAGGGTGCGGTCGGCACGCTCGAAGGAGAGCGGGTGGTCCGCAGGCACTTCGCGCCCATCGAGATACCACTCGTCCATCGCCCAGAAGTGCGCGTGGCGCAGGTCAAGCTCCAGGGCATTGACAAGCTGCGCCACGAGCGGGAGCTGCTCCGTTGGCCCGATGGGGCCGCAGATGCCGGCAGGGCGCTCCTGGGTCGCCTGCGACCAGGCCTCGACGTACTCAAGCGCCTCGGCCAGGTAGAAGCTCTCGAGCGTGTCGTACATCAGCACCTCGAACCCCGGACGGGACAGGCCCAGCATATCGTCCGGCGAAAGCTCGGCGGCCCTTTCCATGATCTCCGTGTCCAGGGTCGTGTAGTCCCACCATGCGGGCGCGACAACGCTGATCGGCCTGGCCATCTCTGCACCTCCTGCGCGGCCGCCGGCGTGGGGCCCGGCTCGCCCGTCAGCTGCTCTGATGGGGCCAGGGGGGCCCCTCCAGGTCCCGCGCGTAGTCCTCGTCAACGAACACCTTCTCGCCGAGGGCGTCGGCGAGCGGATCGCTCCCCGGCGCGCAGAAGCCGAGGTGGTTGTGGCGACGCCAGCCCTCGGCGGCCTCGAACCGGCCGGACATCCGGCCTACCTCACAGGTCATCTCTTCCATCCTGCTCACGTAGGCGTCGAGCCCCTGGCTGTAGCCGAGCCATTCCTTCTGGCTCCTGTGCATCGCCAGGGCGGCCCGCTTGCGCTCCATCACCGTGCTCACGTCCACATAGTGCCCCGCAAAGACGCGGCGGCCCAGGGCGTCGCGCAGGCCGTAGGGCAGCGCATGGTAGGCGGTCAACTCCGTGTCCACCGGCTCGACGGGCGGACAGGTGGGGAAGTTCCTCATGCCCCGGCAGAAGGCGGCGGACACGGCGAGCCGGCACGCGTTGACGTGGTCCTCCATGTAATCCTCTAGCGAAGGCACCAGCAGGACGCCCGGGTCCACGTCGCGCACGACGGCGGCCACGCGTGCCAGGAGCTCCCTGTCGTAGCGGATCTCGATGTCGTCCACGTAGCTCGGATGGTAGACGGCCCCCAGGGCTTCGGCCCCCTGGCGGGCCTCGCGGGCGCGTATCCGGACGATCTTGCCACGGGGCAGCGTGGCCGAGCCGCACGAGCCGTTCGCTATCGTCATGTAGTGAGTCTCGCAGCCCGACTCCTTCAGCAGCATCATCGTGCCGCCCATCATGAACTCGATGTCGTCCGGGTGGGCGGCGATCGCGAGCGCCACGGTCCTGTGTTCCCCCATCTTGACCCCTCCGTCTCGGGCGAGGCGCCTGCACGCTTGACATATAGCACGGCGACGCTGAAGAATAAAGCGCGCATCACCTGAAGGTGGGGGCCGAGCCATGAAGGCCGGGTACAGAGCCTGGTTTCAGTGCTTCGCCGGCTGCGACGAGACCTACGAGCTGGACGAAGTGGTCTACCGCTGCCGCCGGTGCGACAGCCTGCTCGAGGTGCGCCACGACGTGGACGCCCTGGCCCGCCGCAGCCCCCAGGAGTGGAAGGCGCTCTTCGCCGAGCGCCGGCAGGCGGCCTCGGGGCCGTTCAGCAGCGGGGTGTGGGACAAGTGGGAGTGGGTCTGCCCGCGCGTCGAGGAGGCCAACATCGTGACCCTCGGGGAGGGCGGCACGCCGCTGGTGCACGCCGAGGGCTTCGGGCGCCGCATCGGCGTGCCGGAAGTGCACGTGAAGCTCTGCGGCAACGCCCACACCGGCTCCTTCAAGGACCTGGGGATGACCGTGCTGGTGAGCATGGTCAAGCAGATGCGAGCCGAGGGCAAGGACGTGCCGGCGGTGGCCTGCGCCTCGACCGGCGACACCTCGGCCGCCCTGGCCGCCTACTGCGCCCGCGCCGGCATCCCGTGCGTCGTGTTCCTGCCCCGGGGCAAGATCACCCCGGCCCAGCTCGTGCAGCCCGTGGCCAACGGCGCGCTGACCCTGGCGCTGGACGCCGACTTCGACGGCTGCATGAGGCTCGTCCAGGAGGTGACCGGCCGCCAGAACATCTATCTGGCCAACTCCATGAACAGCCTGCGCATCGAGGGCCAGAAGACCGTGTCGGTGGAGATATGCCAGCAGCTCGGCTGGCAGGTGCCGGACTGGGTGGTGATACCGGGCGGCAACCTGGGCAACGTGAGCGCCCTGGGGCTCGGCTTCGAGATGATGCACGGGCTGGGCCTGATAGACCGGCTGCCGCGCATCTGCTGCGCCCAGAGCACGCAGGCCAACCCGCTCTACATGAGCTACCTGAAGGACTTCGAGCGCTTCGAGCCCCAGGCCGCCCGCAGGACCCTGGCCACTGCCATCCAGATCGGCAACCCGGTGAGCATCTACAAGGCCATCAGGACGCTGAAGAGCTTCGGCGGCGTGGTCGAGCAGGCATCCGAGCAGGAGCTGGCCGACGCTTGCGCGCTGGCCGACCTGGACGGCCTGTTCACCTGCCCCCAGACGGGCGTGGCCCTGGCCTCGCTGATCAAGCTGGCCCGGCGCGGCGACATCGCGAGGGACGACCGGGTGGTCGTCATCTCGACCGCCCACGGCCTGAAGTTTCCGCAGTTCAAGACAGACTACCATTGGGGCGGTCTGAGCGGGATAGAGAGCCGGCGCGCCAACCCGCCGGTGGAGCTGCCGGCCGACTACGATGCCGTCGTGGGCGCCATAGTCGAGCGGATCGGCGGCTGAGCCGCCGCGGCCGGGCCCGATTGACACGAGGGAAGGGGCCCGTATATCATACGCGGGACGCTGCGGCGCACAACCAGGGAGTGCTCGGGAGGGGACTTGCAGTGGCCATTGCCGACATCCGTCGCCAGGGCAACGTTGCCGTCGTGAAGATGGAGGGGCGCTTCGACGCCGTCTCGGCCCCCGACATCAAGTCCCAGTTGCACGAGCTGATAGCCGGCGGCAGCATTCGCCTGGTCATAGACCTGGCAGAGATGGACTTCATTGACAGCGCCGGGCTCGGCGTCCTGGTCAGTTCCCTGCGCCGCACCGCCACCGAGGGCGGCGACCTGCAACTGGCCGAGGTGCCGCCGTTCTGTCGGTCCATCTTCGAGCTGACCCGGCTGACGCGCGTCTTCGACGTCACGCAAACGACCGAGGAGGCCGTGGCGGTCGTCTGCGGGGAAGGCGACGGCTGACGGCGGGTGGTCCCGCGGGCGGGCCGGACCGCCCGCCTATCCCCATTGCTTCTCGTGCTGGCCATGGCGGCTGAGAAGATCCTCATCGTGGACGACGAGCCCCACATCCTGCGCTCGCTGGGGTTCGTCCTCCAGAGGGCCGACTACGAGGTGCTCCAGGCCCGCAGCGGCGCCGAGGCCCTGCGGCTGGTGAAGGAGGAGCGCCCGGACCTGGTCTTCCTGGACATCATGATGCCCGAGCCGGACGGCTACGAGGTGTGCCGGCGCATCAAGTCGTCCGACCAGACGGCCGGCATCTACGTGATCATGCTCACCGCCAAGGGGCAGGAGACGGACCGCCAGCGGAGCCTGGAAGTCGGAGCGGACGAGTACATGACCAAACCCTTCAGCCCGAGCCGGGCCGTGGAGAGAGTGCGCAGGGCGCTGGGCCGCACAGATTAGAGCACGGGAGCAGCCGTGACAGAGGAGCTGCTGATCTACGCCGTCGGCGAGGAGTCCGTCGCGGACGTCGTGCCGGACGAGATAGACGGCCGGGCCGTCAGGACGGTCCAGTGCAAGCCCGCCGCCGGCCTGCTCCAGGAGATGACCAAGGCGGTGCCGGACGTCGTGGTGATGGACGTGAAGTGCGCCACCGGCAAGTCGGGCTCGCTGGACCACGTGCGGGGCCGCTACGCAGACCTGCCGGTGATCGTCGTCGGCAGCAGGCCCGCCACCTCCACCGTGGTCGAGTGCCTGCAGAAGGGGGCCGAGGACGTGGTGGACCTCGACGCTGCGGCCAAGTCCCTGCCCAAGAAGCTGCTCGCCGCCGCCGAGAGGCATCGCCTGGCGGTGCAGGTGAAGCAGCTGACCGACGTCTACCAGCGGGGCGGCACGCTGGGCGAGCTGGTGGGCATAAGCCCGGCGATGCACGACATCTACACGCGCATCAAGAGCATCTGCAACACGGACGCCCCCGTGCTGGTCTGGGGCGAGAGCGGCACGGGCAAGGAGCTGGTGGCCCGCGCCGTCCACATGCTGAGCCCCCGCAGCGACGGCGCCTTCGTGACCGTCAACTGCGCCGCCATCCCCAAGGACCTGCTCGAAAGCGAGCTGTTCGGACACGAGAAGGGCTCGTTCACCAGCGCCGACCGCCAGCACATCGGCAGCTGCGAGCGTGCTCACGGCGGCACGCTGTTCCTGGACGAGATCAGCGAGATGGACCTGGGCCTGCAGTCGAAGCTGCTGCGCTTCCTGCAGAACCGCTCCTTCAGCCGCGTGGGCGGCAGCGAGAACATCGAGGTGGACAGCCGCGTCATCTCCGCCACCAACAGGGACCCCCTGGAAGAGGTGGAGAAGGGCAACCTGCGCGACGACCTCTACTATCGCCTCAACGTCGTGCCCATCTACATCCCGCCCCTAAGGGAGCGCCCCGAGGACATCCCCGTGCTGGCCCAGCACTTCCTGGCGATGATGGGGGAGAAATACTCGAAGTACTTCTGGGACTTCTCGCCCGATGCCGTGCGGCTGCTGCTGCGCTACCCCTGGCCGGGCAACGTGCGCGAGCTGCGCAACACGATCGAGCGCATCGTCGTGCTGGCCACCACGGACCGGGTCACCGCCGACATGTTCCCCGAGCGGGTCCGCAGCGCCGCCAAGGGCAAGGTGCCGGCGCTGGCCGTCGAGGAGGCGCTGGCCTGCATCCAGCAGGCCCTTCAGGCCCGGCCCCTCGACGTGGAGGAGAGCGAGGAGGTGATCCCCTTCGTCGAGGTGGAAAGGCGCGCCATCCTCGGCGCTATCAGCAAGTGCGACGGCGACATCAGCAAGGCCGCCCGCAAGCTCGGGCTGAGCCGCGCCACCCTCTACCGCAAGCTGGAGAAGTACGGCGTGCGCTGACGCCGTTTCCCTCCCCCTCGCCCTCGTCGTCCTCGTACTCGTGCTCCTGGTCATGCTCGGCCGCCGCCCCGTGCCCTGCCCGCTGTCAGCCAGCGAATGCCAGCTACGTTCGGCCACGGACAGAAACTGAGGCTTGACAGCAGATGTTCCTCTCCCCTACAACCGGCGCTGCAGCCGACGACTCGCATATCAACGGGGGAAGCGCCATGCGAGTCCTGCTCATGTATGTCTGTCTGGCCCTGGCCGCAGCCGCTTCCGGTGCAGCCGCACAGCAAGAGGAGCCGGCGCTGCACGTGAAAGTGTGGCTCGACGGCGCGGCGAACCTGGTCATCCACGCCCAGGAGATGCACTGGCTTCACAAGCGCGGACCCCGTCCCGGCGAGGGCGGCCCGCAGGAAGGGGCACCGTCGCGGCTCATCACCGTCAACGGCGAGGAGTGGCGCCTTGTCTGGGACGGGGCGAGGTCCGACTGTTTCGCGCTCCCAAGGGCCTTTCCCGTGGGGCCGAAGGGGCTCTGCGTGGCGGTGGAGGCAAAGCGCGCGCGGTGCGACCTGAAGGTGATCAACACCCGCGAGATGGCCGTGGTCTGCCTCGACGACGTGATCGCGCCGGGCGGAGACTGGTATGAGTTCTGCATCCGGCCTGCCGACGTGAACGCGGAGTCCGGACAGGCCGGGGAGCCCGGCCCTATGGCGGCAAGCGCCGGCGTGCGGCGGCTGGCACAGCGCGAGGCCGCCAGGATGGCGCAAGAGCTCTGCTGGTGGGAGTACGGCGAGTTTATGGCCGCACAGCAGGCCATGCTGACCGACCCCAACCGCCGCCGGTTGGGCGGGCTGCACTGGGAGAAACAGCGGCTGGACAAGGATTACGGCCGCCTCTCGCAGGAGCAGAGGCGCCGATGGGACCAGGCCTCCACGTCTCCCGGCTTCGGCCTGCCCGGCCCGTGGGGGCCGAACATACGGTATGACACCGCCAGAGACGCGCGGGTATTCAACGAGAACCAGCAGCGGCTTAGGGAGATGGGCCGGCAGACCAGCCAGTTGCAGGTGGTCCTCGGAACCACGGAGCAGATGAACCAGCGCTATGAACTGGCTCTGACAAACTACCGCCGCGCGTTCGCCGAGGCCTACGCGGAGGTCTATCCGGACTGCCTGCGCTGGGCCCAGGAGGCCGTGGAGCAGGCCAAGCAGCAGGCGGAACAGCGCAAGCTGGCGCTGCTGACCGCGGCCGCGGTGCCCGGACGCTATGTCTGGACGGAGGCGGGCCAGGAGGTCGGGACGCTGCTGCTGACCACCGCGAGATCGGCCACCCTGAAGGGTGGGGGGCCGAGTCGCAGGGAGAGTGGGAGGTCTGCGAAGACGGACTAGCCGTCAGCTTGGGCGACGCGGACTGGCTGTTCCAGCCCGTAGGCGACGGCGCGTGGATAGGCCGCTGCCTGACGGCCGAGCCCGGCACCGAGGTCCGGGCCGCCGCGCTGCGTCTGGTTGAGGAGCCCCAGGAGGCGACGGCCGCAGTGCACCCGTAGGGGCCCCCGCAACAGGCTGACCCGGGCCTTCACAGAGCCATAGCCACGGGTCAAGCCAGCCCGCCTCTGGCGGGGCGGCGATCTGTGCGGCGAAGCCCCGCTACGCCAGCGACCGCAGGACCTGCACCCCCTCCTCGATCACCGACTCCTCGGCTGCGAACGAAATGCGGAAGTGGCTCTTCCTCTCGCTGAAGACGCTCCCCGGGATGATGAGCAGGCCCCTCTCAATGGCCCGCTGGCAGAAGGCGTCCCCGTCGCCCCCCGGCGCCTCCACGAAGGCGTAGAAGGCGCCCCGCGGCTTCTGGAGGCCGAACTCGCCCTTGAGCCCCTCATACAGCAGGTCGCGCTTTGCCCTGTAGACGCGCGTGTGGTCGTCGGTGGCCATGCGCAGCGCCGTCAGGCCGGCATACTGAGCCATGGACGGCGCGCAGACGAAGCTGAACTGCTGGAGCTTCTTCATCTCCTCGATGATGGGCTCCGGCCCGATCGCATAGCCTAGCCGCCAGCCCGTCATCCCGCTCGACTTGCTGAAACCGTTCAGCAGCAGCACGTCCTGCGCGAAGGACGCCACACTGGTGAACGGCCCGTCGTAGCAGAAGGCGCGGTAGATCTCGTCGCTGACGATGAAGACGTCGTTCTTGCCGGCCCAGCTCGCTATCTTGCGCAGGTTCGCCTTGGGCATCACCTGGCCGGTGGGGTTGCTGGGGCTGTTGAGCATCAGCAGCTTGGCCTCGGCGGCGCCGGCTTCCTCGAGCCGCTCCACGGTGAGCTGGAAGTCGGGGTAGGTGTCCACGTAGAGGGGCCTGCCGCCCAGCAGCCGGCACAGGTGCTTGTACATCACGAAGTAGGGGTCCGGGATGGCCACCACGTCGCCCGGGTTGACCAGCGCCATGAAGGCCAGCAGCATGGCCCCCGAGACGCCGGCCGTGATGAGCACCGCGTCGTGGACAATGCCCGTCTGGTCCCTCTCGAAGGCCAGGACGGCGTCCCTCAGCTCCTGGATGCCCTGGGTGACAGTGTACTTGTTGCGCCCGGTGGAGATGGCGTGGATGGCGGCCGCCTTGACGGGCTCGGGCACATCGAAGTCGGGCTGGCCGATGCTCAGGTTGATCGGTTCCCTGAGCTTCCTGGCCAGGTCGAAGACCTTGCGGATGCCGGATGAGTCAATCAGCCCCATCCGGTCGGCGATCAGTCGCGATGCGTCCACCCACCCCTCCTGCGCGTCCGTGCGGACGGGCGCTCGGCGCTCATTCCTCCGCCTCGTCGGCTTCGGCCTCGACGACGCGCTCGGCCTCTTCGCCTTCGGGCCCTTCGGGCTCCTCGGCCTTCGCGCGACTCGGCGCCTCGACGATGCGCGGCTTCACCTTCGGCAGCCCAAAGACGGAGGCGCCCTCCTCGTCCCAGCGTTCCTCGTCTTTCAGGCGCTCGATGCGCTCGCCGCGCGACAGGACGTTGCGACGGCGGGCCAGGGCGTCCTTGCGCTTCAGACTCTTGTGCAGTGACACAGCGCTTCTCCCCTTTGACATGTCATAAGGATGCAGCAGGACGGGACTTACTTAGAGACACCGCGCACACGCGCTCCCGCGAACAGCGCCCTTCCATCCTCGCTGTAGTCGCGAAAGCGCCGCAGCAGCGCCGCCGCTTCCGGCGACTCCGGATCGCTGAACCGGCCCACACACAGCGAGACGCGACCGTCGAGCGAGTCCAGAAGGCGGAACTCGTGCCCCGCCGCCAGGCCGCGGAGGGCTTCCTGCGAGGCCATCCGCTCAGCGGCGGCGCGCTTCGCCCCTGAAGGGACGAACTCCAGCAGCTGGACCGTGTAGTGACTGGCAGTCCCCGCCGGGGCATCGGTCAGGCTCAGCACTTCCTGCACGGCGCCGCCGCCGACCGCGTTGGTCAACAGGAACCACGCGCCCATGCACCCGACCACGGCAACCAGCACGGAGAAGAGCACGCGACGCATGAAGAGGTCTTCTTCCTCGTCCGGCCCCAGGCCCCAGCCTATGCTCCGCCCTTCGACGCTTCCGCTAGCTCTGCGGCCCCTGGGCTGACCGCCTGCACCCGACCTGTTCGAACGCTCCTTCCGCACTGCCATCTTCCGCGACCTCTCGCCCTCCCCCCGACGGCGTCAGGAACTCAAAGAGCTTCCCTCAAACAGGATGGCATTATAGTCGGCACGGCGCGGCCAAGTCAAACTCCGGGCGATCTGCGGCGTCTGCGACGAACGTTGCAGCCCCTCGCGCCGCCGCCCCCCCGTGCCCCTACGTCGCCACCGCCGGAGCCCCGGCATTGCCGGACCGGTTCACGGCGAGCACCTTGTAGCAGCAGGGCCCCGCAGACCGCCACCCCCGGTCCAGCAGGCGGGTGGCTGTGGTCGAACCGATCTGGGTGGCCACTCCGGGGACGAAGTCCAGCGTGGGCCCACGATAGGCCCTGTAGTAGCAGAGGTCCGCGGAGGGGCAGGCCTGCCACTGAAGGAGCCTGCGCCCCTCGCCCCCTTCCTTCACTTCGAGGCCCTCCACGGGAGCCGGCCGGTCCTCCGAGCAGGCCGTCGTGTAGACTGCGAGCGTCCCCGCGCCCAGGACGTCCGCGAGGCGGCCATCGCTCATAGGCACCACGCCGCTCGGCTGTTGCAGGTCGCCGAAGGGGTGCTGCGGCACGTCGGCGGGGTCATAGACGTACTTGCGGAAGCGGGCGTCGAGGCGCTCCCCTGAGATGGCCAGGGAGATCGGCACGTCCTCGGCACAGCGGTTCACCAGGGCCACCGAGCCGCTCGGCGCGTCGTGGTGCCGCACGGCCGCGCCCCGCACCAGGGGCTCGGCGGTGTGAACGGCAAACGCCGTCGCCGGGCCGCGGAAAAAGCGGGTGAGCAGCCCGTAAGCGTAGTAATGCGCGCGAGTTGCGTGGTCGCCCTCCCAGCGGAACGCGCCCCATCGGTTCACGTAGTCCGGCCGGTAGCTGTCCGGGTAGTCCGTGAAGGTCCAGTTCGCCAGGGCACGGACGCCTCCGTTGAGCGCGGCAAGCACGGCCTCCGCGAGCTGCATGCCCACCAGCGGCTCGCGCGGCGTGCCGAAGTGGGTGCAGACGTCCATGCGCCGGCCGTCGCGGGTGCCCAGATCCTGCCGGCAGCCGAACTCGCCCAGGATGAAGTCCTTGCCCCTGGCGCGGGCCAGACCGGCGCCCCGGCGCAGCTTCTCCAGAAACCAGGGGTAGAAGGCCGGGTCCGCCGGGTCGTGCTCGTTGAAGTAGTGGTGGCCCCCGTAGACGGCCGTGACGTCGTCCATCTGCTCAGCCGCCCATCCGATGGTCTGCCAGTTCTCGATGGGTGAGGCGTCGGAGGCCAGCAGCCCGACCGGCAGGCCCCGCTCCCGCATCGCGTCGAAGAGCGCGCGGTGGTAGGCCCGGAACCGGGGCATGTCGTCCACCATGTCCGCCCACCTGTGGAGGGTCAGCTCGTTGGTCATGCAGTAGTAGCGGACGTTGGCGGCGCCCCGCTCACGCACGAGGTAGTGGAGCTGGTCCGCGATGCGGCGCGCGTAATCCTGCATCGGCGGGCCCGGCTCCACGTCTTCGGGGTCCCACGTCACCAGGTAGACCTCCGTGCCCGTGTCACGCAGGCGGACCAGATGGTCGCCGAGCGTGGCGAGGCCCTCCTCCCCGTCGCTGAGCCGATAGCCCAGCCGCGCAAACGAGGGCGCCAGCTCCCGCCAGCGCTTGGCCAGCACCTCGTCGAAGTGCTCCTGTGTGGTGGCGTGCAGATGGTGGGAGACGTGGAAGCCGACGCCGCCGAACCGGCGCTGGACCACGTCGGCAGTGTCCACGGTCACCTCGCAGAGTCTGGCCATCCCCTCTTCCTCCGTGCAAGGACGCCGGGTAGCATATGCGAATCCGGCGCCAGCCGGAAGCGCCGGCGCCTTGCCCGGACGGCGCTCGTCCGCCACACTCGGCCGCTCCGGGCGCCGCTGCCCCGCCTCAACCGAAGCCGGCCATGGTCTTCGACACCACGGACATCTCCCGCGAGTGCGCCACGGCGCTGCTCCGATCCCTGCTGGGCAGCGAGCTGAGCGTCACGGGCATCCGGCGGCTCCACGGCGGCATGATCAACAGCGTGCTGGAGCTGGCGACCGACGGCGAGCCGCCGCTGGTCGTGGCCAAGCTCTCCTCCGAGCCGGGCCACGGCGGCTTCGAGTGGGAACACCGCGTCCTGGAGTGGTATCGCCGCAACACGAGCTTTCCCGTGCCCGAGCCCTACGGGGTGGACACGTCGGGGAGCATCTTCGCCGGCAGCTGCCTGATGATGGAGCGCCTGCCCGGCGAGAACCTGGGCCACGCGCGGCTCACCGCTTCCGGGCGCGCGGCCGTCGAGCAGCAGATGGCCCGCATCCTGGCCGAGCTGCACGAGTCCCGACGCCCCACCTACGGCAGCGCCCTGGACCCGCCCGAGCAGGGGCACGAGCGGTGGCTGGAGAAGTTCGGCCCGCAGATACGCTCTGAGTTCAACGCAGTGGCCGACCGCCTGAGCCCGCACGCGCGGGCCGTCATCCGGACGGAGCTGCACCGGCTGGAGCAGTGGCTCCCCGAGTCCGGCCGGCCGACGCTCGTGCACGGCGACCTGTGGGCAACCAACATCATCGTGGACCCGAACGCCCCGGGCGGCCCGCGCATCAGCGGCTTCGTGGACGGCGGCTGCAACTACGCCGACGTCGAATACGAGCTGGCCTACCTGCTGGTCTTCCACACGGTCGGCGGCGTGTTCTTCCGGGAGTACGCGCAGTTCCACCCCCTGCGCGAGGGGTTCGACGTGCGTTGCCGCCTCTACTGGCTCAACACGATGCTGCTGCACGTGCGGGTGTTCGGCGACGTCCACTACGTGCAGGCCAGCGAGCGGCTGGCTGGCGAGTTGGAGGCCCTCCGCGCCCACTGGTAGGGGCGGCGCCCCCGCCGCTTGACAGCCCGCCCGCACCGGTGCATCATGCTGCCCCGCTGGTCCGTCAAGCCGCCCTCAATCCAGACGCGAGGAGGCCCGCCCATGGCCGCACAGCAGACCGTTGTCGGTGAGGACGTCCCCAACATCCCGTGGCAAGACAGGCCCGAAGGCTGCTGCGACGTGGCCTGGCGCTACAGCGAGAATCCCATCGTCCCCCGCGACGCCATCCCCTGCTCCAACAGCATCTTCAACAGCGCCGTGGTCACCTTCGAGGGCAAGTTCGCCGGCGTCTTCCGGGTGGACCACCGCACCCGCCGCATGATGCTCCACACCGCCCGCAGCGACGACGGCATCCACTGGGACATCGAGCACGAGCCCATCCGGTTCGCGTGCGACATCCCCGAGCTCCAGGACTTCGTCTACGGCTACGACCCGCGCGTCTGCAAGCTCGAGGGCCGCTACTACGTCCACTGGTGCAACTGGTACCACGGCCCGACCATCGGCCTAGCCTGGACCACCGACTTCGAGACTTACCACCAGATGGAGAACGCCCTGCTGCCGTTCCAGCGCAACGGCGTGCTCTTCCCGCGCAAAATCGGCGGCAGGTACGTGATGCTCAACCGCCCGAGCGACAACGGGCACACGCCGTTCGGCGACATCTTCCTGAGCCAGAGCCCCGACCTGGTGCACTGGGGCGAGCACCGCTACGTGATGGGCAGGGCCGGCGGGTGGCAGTCCACCAAGGTGGGGGCCGGCCCGACGCCGATCGAGACGGCCGAGGGCTGGCTGATGATCTACCACGGCGTGCTCACCTCCTGCAACGGGTTCGTCTACAGCATGGGGGCGGCGCTGCTGGACCTGGAGGAGCCCTGGAAGGTGATGGCTCGGACGGCGCCCTACATCCTCTCCCCGCAGAGGCTGTATGAGTGCGTGGGCGACGTGCCGAACGTGGCCTTCCCCTGCGCGGCCATCTGCGACGCCGCCAGCGGGCGGCTGGCCATCTACTACGGCGGGGCGGACACGGTGGTGGCGCTCGCCTTCGCCCAGGTGGACGAGCTGATCGCCTTCACGAAGGACAACTCGATCGTCTGACCGGCCCGCTCAGCGGCATCAGGGCTGGTATTCGAGGGCGCCGGCGTCGCGGCGCTCGCCCGTCGGCTCGTTCCCGGCGAAGTCCCGCAGGAACGGGCCGTTGAACTGCCACTCGTAGAGCTCCTCGATCGTCGTCTTCGCGTCGGCCAGGGAACCCAGGCTCACCCGCGCGAAGTCCACCGTCCCGGCCAGGCAGTCGCCCTCAGGGCTGCCGCCCACGTAGAAGTCCGCTGTGTTCGACAGCAAGGCGTCGCCCGGCCCGGCGCCCTCGGCGTCCTTCCTGCCGTCCAGGTAGACGGTCATGCGCCCTGTCTTGCCGTCGGCCTCGGCCAGCACGTGGTGCCAGCGGCCGTCGTTCGCCGTGGTCGCGCCCGTGACCGACGCGTCCGCCCCGCCCGCCCTGGTAGAGAACGTCACGGCCCCGTCCACCGTCAGCGCGTAGCCGGCCCGTGCGTCCATCTTCTTGATCAGGACCGCCTTCGGGGCGGCCGGCTCCGTCCTGAAGTAGGCCTCCAGTATGAAGCTGGAGGCGTGGACGTCGAGGTTCCTCAGATCGGGCCCGGATGCGGTCCGCTCGCCCCCACGCCCTCCGTACCGAAGGGGCGCGGACATCTCGGCGTGCGAGGCGAAGGCGTACTGGTCCCTGCCGTTGAGCTTGAGCGCGCCGGGGACCCAGTCCTCCAGCTCGCCCTGCACGTAGCTCTCCTCGGTGACGTTGACGGCCTTGAGCGGGTACTGCGGCAGGGCGTGATAGCCCTCGCGGGCCCCGAAGTAGTCCGTCATGTACCAGTGCTCGTCCGGTATCGTGGCGACGTCGTTGCCAACGTGGTAGAAGTTCCATTCCCCCACCACGGCGCTGAGCCCCCACGGCACGAAGAACTTCACGCCGTAGTCTATGGCCGCCGAGCCATCGGCCGGGCGCATGTCGCGGCTCGCCGGATCGCGCAGCGGCTGACGGTCGGTGCTCGCGCCGAGGGTGGGGTCGAGCGCATGGCGCCGGCCCAGGGCCTCCCGGAAGGAGGCGAAGTCCGGGTGCCCCTCGCCGCTCACCTCGAAGACGCCGAACAGGTTCTTCACGGCGTGGAACACGTTGTGGCCGTAGGCCATGAGTTCGTGCGGATACTCCCTCCCGTGCGCCCCCGGGGCGTCCTCCTTCAGCTTGCCGTGCATGAAGACGACATTGCTGATGTCCGACCACACGTTGCCCAGGAAGCGGTGGTGCCCTCCGCTCGGAGACCAGCTTGAGCCCATGGCGAACCGGTAGACGGTGTTGTTGAAGTAGGAGTTGTGAATCGTGGCCACGGCCTCGTAGAAGGCGGAGGCGTTGCAGAGCTTGCTGTCGGCGTCGTTGTTCTGGCCCCAGGCGATGTTGTTGAACAGGTAGTTCTTGAAGCTGCCGTCGAGGTAGTAGGCGAAGCCGAGCCGGGCGTTGAACGGCTTGTTGGCCGCCCAGTTCCAGTAGCCGTTGGGGTTGGCCGATATGTTGCTGAAGACGTAGAAGGGCCCTCCCTGCCAGGTCTCGATGCCGCCCCAGTCGTTGGCAGCCAGCAGCGTCTGCTCGGCCTTGTTGTGGTGGATCAGGCAGCGGGACAGGGGCACCTCGCCGCCCTCGCCGCTCGGCTTGCCGCCGTGCAGGAAGATGCCCGACCCGTAGCAGCGCAGCAGCATGTTGCCGGCCACTTCCATCGTTTCCGGGAAGGCGACCGTCAAGGCGTGGGCGTCCGATTGGCGGTAGGGCCGCAGGCCGATCATGAAGAGCGAGTTGCGCAGCACCTGCGCGTCTTGCAGATGGCCCGGCCCTTCGCCGATGTTGATCGCGGCGTCGTCCGTGTAGCGCACTTCGTTGTCCGAGACCACCACCGATCCCACAGTTCCCTTGCGGGTGAGCGGCTCGATCCGGACGGCCTTGGTGACGTACTCGAAGCGGCAGTTCGAGACCCGCACATCGTCGCTGGAGCCGAGCAGTCGGACGCAGGCGTTGTTGACCTCCTTGTGCATCCACGGCGGGAAAGGGAGGTCCCACCAGGCATTGGTAAAGCGGAACGTCAACCCGCTGATCACCACATGGCTCAGGCCCGTCAGGTCAAGCTGGTCCCGGGCATCCTGGTTGATGATGTCGAGGCGGTCCGGCGACCTGGCGGAGGCCAGGTCCTGGATCAGGTTGTAGTGCCGCGCCGCCTCCACCGTGACGGCGTTCGGGTCGCGGTCCCCCGGCAGCCTGATGTGCAGGCGCCCGCCCTCGCCGGTCTTCTCGAACCAGAACTCGCCTGCCTCATCGAGGTAGTGGGGCTTGTCCTCGAGGAAGTATCGGTTGCCCGCGTTGATCTGCCCGCTGTCCCCGAACCACCTCCCCTCGAAGGCCATGGCCTTCCGCTCTGGGTAGAAGGCCGCCACCTGCACCGGGAAGGGCGTCCCCATGACGATGGCCCATTCGGTCCACACGATCGCGTCGCGGTAGTACTCCGGGTCCCGGGTCAGGTGCCTGGTATCTGTGCCCAGGTGCATCTTCTTCCCGTCCACGGTTGTGGTGCGGTTCGCCTCCACCCACCACTCGGGGTTCTCCCACGTCCACCACTCGCTCATCACGTCTTCGGGGTCCGAGACCTGCCAGTTGGGCGTGCGGGCGAGCGGGATGCGCGTCACCTGACCGTCCGCGTCCACCGTCCACACGCGGCGCGGCGCGTAGTCGAGCCGGGCGACCCAGACCTTGTCGGGCTCGGGGATGTCTCTGTGCGCCGTCCCCTTCGTCCATCCCGTCACGACCTCGGCGCCGGAGATCACGGCTTCGCCCTCGCCCCACGAGGGGTCCGAGGTCAGCCGGATGGGATTGCCCGGCTCGCCGGACTCCCGCGCCGTCAGGGCCCCGCGGTAGACCACGCCGCGCTTGAAAACGTAGGTGTGCACGCCGCCGGCCGCGGCGGCGTTGCCGGTGGCCTGGGGGTCCCACGGGTGGTGCTTCCAGGGCGCCTCGCGCGTGCCGGGGCCAGCGTCGTCGCCGGACGCAAAGTCTATGTAGCGCACCGAGTCCCCCGCCTCGAAGACAAACGGCCAGGGGCTCCAGAGCAGGTCGCCCTCAGGCGTGACCTGGGCATGGGCCTCCTGCCAGGACCACGTCTGCGCCTTCGCCGCCGACGAAGCCGCGCACCCAACCAGTAGACCGCAGAACAAAAGGAAAGCCGCCGCTCTCGGGACTCCGCTCACGCGCATCGCCATTGACCTTCCGAAGATGGTGTAACAGGAACGGGCAACGTCCAGGCCCGCATTCTACCGCAAACCGCCCATGCCGTCTTGCCGCGCCTCAGGCAGGCCGCCCGCAACTGCCTCACGGCCGGACGAGCCACATCTCGACCGGCTGGTGGGGACCGCTCCAGTTGGCGCCGACGATGGCCTTGCCCCTCCCGGCCAGGTCAGCAACGCAAACGTTGTGCGAGCCGGTCTCCGCCAGCACGTGGCGCTCCCACGAGAGCGAATCGCCCCGGTTCAGGTAGACCAGCACGCGCCGCCGCTCCGACTGGTGCATCTCGGCCGTGACGACGTCGAGCGTCCCGTCGCCGGTCAGGTCGCACACGACCAGGCTGTGGGCGAAGTCCACGCCGTCGCCGACCACGTGCTCCGGCCAGCCGGCGCGGCGGGGGTCCCGCGGCGCCTCGAACCACGAGACCCGGTGCGGGCCCTCCGAGCGCGTCATGACCACGTCGCGCCGGCCGTTGCCGCTCATGTTCGCCACGCGCACGACGGCGTCTCCCGGCCAGTCGGCAAGCACGTGCTCTGCCCATTCGCCGCCCAGGATGTCATCGGGCGCCTCGTACCAGAGCCCGCCAATGACGATGTCCAGTCGGGCGTTGCCCGCCACGTCGCCAATGGCGAGCCCCTCACCGGCGGGACACGGGATGACGCGCTGCTCCCAGCCCTCACCGACCCGCTTGTAGACGCGTATGGAGTCTCCCTGCTCGCCCTGGTCGCGCGTGACGATCTCGCGCTGCCCGTCGAAGTCCAGGTCGCCGATGCAGATGTCGTGCGCCCGCGGCGGCCCGATCACGTGCCGCTCCCATGGGCCCGCGTCGGCCCCGGCGCCGGGGTTCTTGAACCACTCGATCTCGTTCCGACCGTACCACTCCGAGATGAGCACGTCGGCCGCGCCGTCGCCGTCCATGTCCACCACCTTGGCGTCGCAGCTCCACTCGCCGGCGGAGCAGATCTCCTGTTTCTCCAGCGTCTCCAGGTCGTACCAGACCAGCGGCCCGCCGGCGCTGCTGGCGGCCACGAACTCGTCGCGCCCGTCGCCGTTGAGGTCGCCGGCAGCCTTGGCGTGCGGGTCGCGCGGCCCGCCCTCGTCAATGATCACGTGCTCGAAACCCGGTGCCGCCATTGCCTGTCCCTCCCCACCGACCCCGATCCAGCCCCGCCCGGCGCCGCCCTCAATGGGCCGGGCCGAACTGCTCCGGGATCTGTCCGTCGAAGCGTCTGGACGCCGGCGCGCCCGTGTTGCGCAGGCGCAGCCGCAGCTCGCCCGGTCCGACGCTGCCGTCCACGATGGCGAACCGCCCGTCGCCGCCCACGATGGCCCGGCGGTAGTAGTCGAGCCAGTCCTGCTCCACCCGCCCGAGAGCGCGGCGCATCGCCGCCGTCCGCTCGGCGTCCATCTCGTAACCCCCGTCCTCGCCGCGTATCCAGAACCCGACGGCCGCGCAGCCGACGTGCACCGCTTCGCGCACCTCACGCTCCATGCGCGCGGGGTCCGCGTCGGGCGCCCACAGCAGACAGATGAAGTCCCGCTCACCGAGCACTAAGAGCGGGCCCCGCGCCGCCCGGGGCGGCTGCGTGTAGACCATGCCGCCGAGGAAATCGAGCACCGACGCCAGGTGCATCGAGCCCATGCTGGCGCCCACCCAGCCCCCGGCGGGCACGCCGTGCTCCCTCGCGATCGAGTGCACCTCGGCCGCCAGCCGCCGCGTGGCTTCACGCCGGTGCTCGCGCCAGAGCTCGGCCGCCGGGCCGGACAGCGTGCCGGCCGGGTCCTCGTAGGCGGCCCCCCGTTCCTCGCAATAGGCCCGGAAAGCGGCCTTGCAGTGATCGCAGAAGCACTCCTGCTGATCCAACTCGAAGTTGTCGTCCAGGATGACGCCGTCCAGGTCGTAGCTGGCCAGCAGGTGCCGGACGGTCTCGAGGTTGTGCTGCCGGGCCAGCGGGTTGTTGAAGCATGCCTCGAAGCGGCCCCAGCGGTCCTTGACCGGGTTGCCGTCGCGGCCCACGCGCTTGACGTCCGGATGCTCCCGCACGGGCGTGGCGTTGTCGAAGTAGAGGCCGCCGATCACCCTGATCCCGCGCGCGTGGCACTCGGCAACAAGGTCGGCCAGGAAGTCGCCGTCGTACCGCTGCAC
>LJUE01000184.1 GCA_001303885.1 Planctomycetes bacterium SM23_32
CCGGCCTGGCGCATCAAGCGGGCAACGGCGAACCAGTCCTCGGTGAGATCGGCGCCGCCGAATGGCGCCGTCCCCATGAAGTGCAGGCGTCGGAAGCCCTTGGCGCGCAGATGGTCCGCCAGAGCGCTCCAGAACCATGCCGCGCACCTGGGCCGCTCCTCGGCCACGATGCCGGGCGGGCAGAGCTCCGCCGGCGACAGGCTCCCGCAGACAGTGACCTCCTGCACGCCGGCCAGCAGCAACCGCTCGATCCACCCGTTGGCTGCGCTGAAGTCAAGCGGCGGAAGCGAGGCGCCGCCACGCAGGCCCGGAGCGCCCTGGAGCCACTCCCACAGCCTCGGTCGCCCCCCGCCGCCCAGCAGGACACGCACGTCCTGGGCGCGCACCACGCGGGCGGCGTCCAGGGCCACGTTGCCCACCCCGCAGCGTTGCAGGTCGGCGCACGGCGGCTCGTTGACCGGGGAGGGATCAAAGATCTCGACCGGCGGGCCGTTGACGTGGACCCGCAACGGCCCGGGGCGCGGCCGGCGCACGGGCCAGACGGTCACCTCCAGCGCAACGGGCGCCGCTCGATCGTAGGTGGTCAGCTCGAAGGGCCCCCGGTATGTGCCGGGAGCCAGGTCAGGCGTCGTCATGTGCACGGCCGCCCAGCCGGTGAAATGCCACGGCGGGCCGGCCAACGGCAGCGTGAACCCGCGCGCGCGCTCGGCCGACGGGGGGGCCCCCATGACCTGCGCCAGATCAAAGGCCGAAGTGGGGAGCTTGTGATGACCCCTCTCAGTAGCCAGGGCAGCCACTCGCGCCTGGATGCTCAGGTCGGCAGCATCCTCCACGGTCAGGCCGAGCACGAAGGTCTCCACCTCACCCACGCCCACGTCCACGCGCAACCGGCGGGGCGGCTCGGCCTCTGCCTCTGGCGCCGGGCCGGGAGCCCTAACGTCGGCCGGCGCCCAACCGGGCACGTCCGGGAGAGCGACTCGTTCCGTCCTCGGCTCCACAACGGGCGCGAAAGCCACCGGGCCTTCGGCCACCACGCACTGCCCCAGTGGTAGGTCTGCCGTCACGCCGGGCACCCCAAGTTCGGCGCGGTACGAGCCGGCGCCGGCCGGCGTCCAGTAGAACGAGAACGACTCCGGCCGACCGGCCCGGAGCCCTGGCGTCGTCGCAAACAAGGTCCGGCTGCCCGCCTCGGGATGCGTCAGCCGAAGCTCAACCTGGCCCTCGCCGAGGTCCGCAAACGGCAGGACTTGGAGGTTGATCCTGACCGTACTGCCGGCGCGTTCCAGTCCGACGGCACACACGAGTTGCTCCGTCACAACGGCTGCCGGCTCGAGCCCGGTCGTCAGGGCCAGTCCGAGCCGGGTCGTCAGCGCTCGGCCGGCCGGCACCAGGATCGTGTTGCCGCGCGCCTCCAGGGCCCCCCCAGGGACCGGGCGAAAGCGGAGCTGGCTCAGTGCGCCGACGCCGGCGAACACGGCAACGTCATCGCCCGCCGGGTCCGTGACGGCGAACCACGACACGTCCGCGAACGAGGACGGGCCCTCGGGCGCCAGCCCGCCCGGGCTCAGCACGTCAAGCCCCAGGCTGTGGCGCACCCGCACGCGCCTTCGGGCGCTGTCCAGTGCCGGGAACCGGAAGTCTATGAGCAGCCGGTCGTTGCGTTGGGACGTATTCTCGACATGATAGCTCACGCGCAGGACCTGTTGCCCCGATGCCAGGGCCACCGTCTTCTGGACGGTAAGGCCGGCGTTGTCCGTCCAGGTGAGGGACAGCAGGCCCAACGCCTCGGACCGGGTGCAGCATGAGACGTCGTAGCTGCATCGCCGCCCTCGCACGACGTCCCGGCCATAGGTCGCCGCCGGATCGTGGCGCTCAGCCCGAGCTTCTGCGGCTGAGAGCGAAATGCTGCCGCCGTCCGCCGCGTCAACGACCGCCCGGACGTGCGCGTTGCGCAGGACGTAGACGCGCCGGCCACTGTGCAGTTCCTCCTGCACCCCCACGGCGCCCCGCGCGCCCGGGCACCACAGGCCGGCCAGAGCAGCCATGGCGGCGCAGACCGCCCTTGCCGGAACGGATGTTGGCTTCAGCAGCATGCTGTCCTGCACGTGGCCGGGAACGGCTCCGGGACGGCCGCGCGCGCTCGCGGCGTCAGAGGCGCTTGCGGATGTCGTCCCGGAGGGCCTGGAGCCGGCCTTCTTCATAGGAGAGCTGACGCCAGCCGAGGTCGAAACCGTCGTCGGGGCTGCGTGGAATCACGTGGAAATGAACGTGGTCAACGAGCTGTCCGGCGGCCCTGCCGTTGTTCTCCAGGATGTTGAAGGCCGGGCTGCCGGTGGCTTCGCAGACGGCGGTCGCCACTCGCTTGGCCAGGAAGCTGGTCACGTGGAGCTCGTCCTGTGTCAGGTCGAGCAGGCTGGCGACGTGCCGCTTCGGCATGACGAGCGCGTGTCCGGGATTGACCGGGTTGATGTCGAGAAAGCTGATCACCTTGTCCGTTTCGATCAGCGTCGCCGCCGGTATCTCGCCCGCGATGATCTTGCAGAACACGCAGTCAGCCATCTGCCGCGCCCTCCTGACGGTCTTCCGCGATAGGGTCAGCGCCCTCCATTATACGGGCCGGCCGGCTGCGCCGAAAGCCGCGCACCCTCGCCGGACCGCCTCCACCGGCCGCGTCAAGCCGCCGGCGGGCCCCCTGCCCTTCCCCGTTCTCAGAACGCCGCCGCTGCCTGCAGCGCCACCAGCGCGCAGGCGGCTGCTATCAGCGCCAGCAGCAAGAGCGCCACCAGCGCCTCCAGCCACCGCTTCCGAGGCGTGCCGGTCGCCCCGACGGGGTACGTCGGCCTTCGCGTGAACTGAAGCCGCTGGACGCGGTCCAGGCGCATGCGCCCGTTCACAGCCCACCCGCAGCCCTCCAGCAGGGCGCTCAGGTCGCGCCGGCGCAGCTTGAAGGCGGCGACGATAGCCGTCGGTACGCAGACGACAACGGCGATGATGAGCAGCCCGTAGAGCACGTCGAGCGGGGTCAGGTCGGAGAGCGCCGAAGTGACAAAGGCGAACGCCGAGCTCAGCGCCGCCACCGACACGCTGGCCCCGATCAGCAGGTCGCGCCGGGAAGCCGACGCCCGACTCGCCGCCGCGGCGGCGGATTCCTGCGCAGCCTGCTCGCCAGCGGCAGGAGCACGCTGCACGGCTTCCTGAATGCCCGCCTGCACCCCCTGGGTCACCTTGCCCAACTGGGCCTCGACCTGCTTCTCCGCCGAACCTGACACCGCCTCGATCTTGCCGGCCACGAAGCGGCCCAGGCGCACGAACGGCGAGACGAGGGCCTCCCGGAAGCTGACCGGATTCTCGATGACCTCCACCACGCGCGCGTCGTAGTGCCGGCCGTGCGTATCGTAGAAGATGCCGCGCTTGCCCACGCACAGGTTGCCCTTGGTGCCGGAGGTAACGGGAGCCGCTACCGTCATCTTGTCCGCTTCGTCCACACGCGTCAGCTCTGCGTAGATGACGAACATCCCGCTCGTGCGCGCCAGCTCCGCATGGCGCTGGCGATCCTCCACCTTGACAGCGAACTCGAACCAGCGCCCGTCAATCACGAGCGCGCCCATCTCGAACATCGCCCGTCGCGCCGGCGCATACAGCTCGGGGAAGCTCACGAAGTTGTTCGCCAGTCGAAGCAGATGCTGATGGTAGAGCAGCAGCTTCTTCAGCTCCCGTGCCTGGCCCAGGCGCTCGGCCACCTCGCGGTCGGCTGCCAGCATCCCGCGCACGGCCCGCGCATAGGGGCCCTCCAGGCATTCCCGAAGCCGGTCTGCCCCGAGCCGCTCGACTTCCCCGCCCTCTTTCGCAGCAAGCCAGTCGCCGTAAGGCGTCAAGGTGGACTTCACGCGCTCCCACTCCTGCCGGGAGAGCGTTGGCACCTCTCGCCCCAGCATCGGCTCAGCCGCTGCCGTCCTGAACTCGCGAACGGCATCTCGGAAGACGGGGTTCACCGAGTCGTCCAGCGGGAGGATGCCGTCGGCGTTCGGTTCGGCGAGCGGAGCCCGGGCCAGGGCCGCGTCTATGGCGGCAGGATTGGAGAGGTCCGCCTGGTGGACCTCATGGGCACCGATGCCGATGCGCTCGGCGGCTCTGGCGTTGAAGCGTACCACGCGGCAGCGGGCGTAGAAGCCCTCTACTTTCTGGCGGACCGCCTGAAGGGCACGGTAGGCGGCCGGCGTCCGCTCCCCAAGCGGCATGAGATCGCTGACGTCCGCCCCGGGGGGCAGCTCTGTGCGAGCGCGCCACGCCAGATGGGCCGCAGCCGCCGCCAGGAACCTGTCCAGCGTCTCCTGAGTAATGCCGGCCCGGCCCGTCAGGTCCTCCTGCGCCTCGAAGCAGGACATCACGTCCCAGATGAACCGCTGGGTGTCCTCGTCGCCCGGCGCGTCCGGCGTGATGACGCCGTCGCCGTTGATGGGGCATGAATCGAGCCCTTCGCGGAACCCCTCGATCTGTGCGACCGAGATGGACCCCTCGGACGCACTGCCGATCGTCCTGAGGATGTACTCCGCCGTCTCGCGCAGGCGCTGGCTGGCCAGCCGGCTATCGTCAATGGCGCTCAGCGCCAGCTCGTCCGTGCCCTCTGCCAGTCGGCTCCGGTCGGCCAGCCCGGCCAATAGCCATGCTATGGCCGTGCGCATCTCGTCGGCGCGGATCCGCCCGTTGTGGTCCAGGTCAACAAGGGCCAGGAACTCGGCGTCGCAGTTCAGCCCGGAGATGGGCGCGCTGGTGGCCATCCAGAGGGCGTCGTCCAATCCGAGCACCTGGGCCAGGTCGTCGGCCGTGCGAATGTGAAGCTGGTAGGTCCGGCCGTATCGCTCGAAGTGCATGGGCTGCCCTCTTGCCAATGGGCATCGGTCCGCACGGCGAAGAGGCGGGCCGGCGCCACTTATAGCGCATTCGCCGCCTCATCTCAACGGTGCCCGGCGAGGACGTACTTTGAAGCCCCCGGCCAATCTGGTAGAGTGGCTGGGCTGGGCGGGCGGGGCGTCTGGTGCGGCCCCGCCGGACATCGGGCACGAGGGCGGGGCAGCCGACACATGCCTCAGCACGCCGGGGACAGATTGCCTGCGTGGCGCCGCCACCTGGGGGAAGCCGTTCTGGGCGTGGCGTTTGCGGGGGTGCTCGGCCTTCCCTTCGTGCTGCGCCCCCGGCACGAGCAGGCAGTTGCCGGCGAAGCGTCGAGGCAGCTCCCCGAGAGGGCGCTGGCCGTCCTGTCCGTGCACTCCGAGACGATCCGCCGCGAGTTCGAGCGCGCCTTCTCCAGGTGGACGGCCCCCACGCACGGCTACGCGGTCCGCGTGGACTGGCTGGACGTGGGCGGCACCACGCAGGCCGTGCGCTACGTCGAGGACCAGTTCGAGCGCAACCCGGAGGGCATCGGTGTGGACCTGTTCTTCGGG
>LJUE01000185.1:0-1669 GCA_001303885.1 Planctomycetes bacterium SM23_32
CTTCGACGCCCTGGCGGCCGAACTGGGCGTCGGGGCCGACGCCGTGCTGCAGAGCGTGGCCCGGTTCAAGGGGAGCGGGTTCATCCGGCGCCTGGGGGCCGTCTTCGACTCGCAGCGCCTCGGTTACGTGTCCGTCCTGGTGGCGGCGAAGGTCCCCGCCGAGAGGGTCGCGGACGTCGCCGCGTCGGTGAGCCGCCTGCCCGGCGTGACGCACAACTACGAGCGGGACCACGAGTTCAACCTGTGGTTCACGCTGACGGCGCGCACGCAGGGCGAGGTCGAGGATGTCCTGAACGGCGTCCGGGCGGCGACGGGCGTGGCCTCAATGCATGCTCTCCCGGCCGTGGCGCGCTACAAGACGCGCGTGCAGTTCGACGCCGACGGGCGGGCGGCGGCGCCGGCGGATGTCCCCCGCACCGGGCCGCCGGTTGAGCTCAGCGCGCAGCAGGAGCAGCTTGTGCGCTTGCTCCAGGGCGACCTGCCGGTTTGCGCTGAGCCGTTCGCCGAGCTGGCCGCGTCGCTGGGTCAACCGGTCGCCGGCGTCCTGGAGCAGATTGGCGGCTTGCTGGCCGAGGGCGTCATCCGTCGGTTCGGCGCCGTCGTGGACCACCGCCGGCTCGGGGCGCACGCCAACGGGATGGCCGTCTTCGCCGCCGGCGACGGCCGGGCCGACCGGCTGGGCCGGGAGCTGGCCGGTTGCCCCACCGTGACCCACTGATACCGGCGGCGCCCCATGCCCGGCTGGCCCTATGACCTGTTCGCCATGGTGCATGCCCCTACGCGGGGGGAGGTGAGCGACTTCGTCGCCGACTTCGCCCGGCGCAGCGGCGTGGAGCAGTACGCCGTCCTGTTCTCGACCGTGGAGCACAAGAAGACCTCCATGCGCTACTTCGAGGAGGGCTGACCGCGTGCCCCGACGCACGAGCGCCGACCTGCTGGCCGCCGCCCGGTCCGTCATGCCCGGCGGCGTGAACTCGCCGGTGCGGGCCTATGCCGCCGTCGGCGGCAGCCCGCCCTTCATCGCACGCGCCGCCGGGGCGCGCCTCTGGGACGTGGACGGGCGCGAGTACGTGGACTACGTCGGCTCATGGGGGCCGCTGATCCTGGGCCACTCCCACCCCGAGGTGATCAGGGCCGTCTGCGAGGCGGCACAGCGTGGGACGAGCTTCGGCGCGCCGACCGAGGCCGAGGTGGAGCTGGCGGAGCTGATCGTCCGCCGCGTGCCGTCGGTGCAGATGGTGCGCCTGGTCCGCCGACCAGCCCGGGCGTGCCTGACGCCGTGGTGGCCGACACGCTGCCGGCGGAGTTCAACGACCTGGACAGCGTGGCCCGCGCGCTGGCCGAGGGGGACGGGCAGGTCGCCGCCGTCTTCGTGGAACCCGTCTGCGGCAACGCGGGCGTCATACCGCCGGAGCCGGGATTCCTGGAGGGCCTGCGGGAGCTGACGGCGGAGCAGGGCGCGCTGTTGGTCTTCGACGAGGTGATGACAGGCTTGCGGGTCGGGCCGGCGTCGGCCCAGGGGCTCTACGGCGTCTTGCCTGACCTGACGGCGCTGGGCAAGGTCATCGGCGGCGGGCTGCCGGTGGGCGCTGTGGGCGGCCGGGCGGACATCGTGCGCCTGCTCGCGCCGGCCGGGCCCGTCTACCAGGCGGGCACCCTCTCGGGCAAC
>LJUE01000185.1:1718-7117 GCA_001303885.1 Planctomycetes bacterium SM23_32
ACCCCCTGGCCACCGCAGCCGGCCTGGCCACGGTGCGCGCCCTCACGCCGCCCGTCTACGAGCGCCTGGAGCGGCTCTCATCCCGGCTCGAAGACGGCATCCGCCGCAACCTCTCGGAGTTCTCGCTGCCCCATCCCTACCAGCGCGTCGGTTCCATGGCCTGCCTGTTCTTCACGGACGCGCCGGTGCGCTGCTACGCCGACGCGCGGCGCTGCGACACGGAGCGCTTTGCCGCCTACTTCCGGGCCATGCTCGATCGGGGCATCTACCTGCCGCCGTCGCAGTTCGAGGCGTTCTTCGTCAGCGCGGCCCACACCGAAGAGGACGTCGAGCGGACAGTCCACGCCAACCGGGAAGTCCTCCGCTCCCTCTGCTGAGGGGCCCGGTCGAGGGGGCGGATACGGGGCGCGGCTCACTCCAGGCCGGTGACGTCGGTGAGTTTCTTGCAGTCCGGGCACGCCCAGACGCCGGGGAGCCCGGGCGCCGGCCGCAGGACGATCAGCCTCTCGCGGTTGTCCGCACAGGCTGTGCAGAAAGGCCCCGAGGGCTGGTCTTCCCTGGCGTTCGTGGCATAGTAGGCGCCCCGGCGCAGTTGCAGTCCGCTTGCGAGTTCCGACTGGGAGGAGTTCGAGGCGCCACGGGCTGGCTGGCGCCGGGCCTGCTGCAACAGATCGTCGGCCTGCTCTTTGAGGCCGTCCACGGCCATGAGCAGCTCGGTGATCGTCTGGAGGGACTCGGGGTCCTCCCGTTGCCGCGCGATGCGCCGCAGCCTCATGCCCGTAGCCGCGATATAGTCAATCGTGGCGGCGATGTCCGGTTCCGTACGCACGCCTCCCTCGCGCTCGGAGTGTGGATTCCACGCGTTCATCTGGCAGACTACGCCTCCTGCGGGAGGTACGCTGCCGCCGGCACGTGGCCGGCCGGCAGCGCGTCACGCACCGCGGGACCGGGGCACACGAGGATCTTGCCCCGCTGCCCAAAGGCCGCAACGGCAGACATAGCCCGATGCGCTCAGCTCACGTTGCCAATCGTGTTGGCGACGTTGGACATCGCGTTCTCGGCGCCCTGACCCAGTGAGGTGAGGGCGACGATCACGACGATGGCGACCAGGGCCAGTATGAGGGCGTACTCGACCAGGCTCTGGCCCTTCTGGCAGCGCAGCGTCCGCCACAACTTCAAGAGCTTGACCTTCATCGGCCACTCCTCCGGCTATGGGGTGTAGCAGAAGCATACACACCCGTGCGACGGGGATATAGCGCAAAGGCCGTGCCGACGCCCATTCTGCCACAGGGGCCCGCGCGGGGCGATGTGCCGCTCCTCAGGCCCTCTTGCTGCCTGCCGCCCGAGGCCTGTAGAATGGGAGCGGATTCCGAGGACTTGCCCGACCACCCGTCGAAGGGATCTGGCCATGAGAGATGACGCCGGCTACGCGCCCCCCGAGTACAACCTGGAGGACTGGGAACGCGCCCTCACCATCCACGTGGGCACCGCCTACGCGTGCCACGGATGCGGGAGCCTGGTGATGGTCACCAAGGGCGGCGTCGGGGTGATGGACCTCGTCTGCTGCGACCGGGAGATGGAGCAGGTTCGTGCGCAGACGGGCGAGCCCGAGGGACAGCAGGAATGAGCGCCGAAAGCCCGCGCGGAAGCGTCCGCTCTCGCGGGCGCATTTACCGCTGCCCCGTCTGCGGGGCCGAACTCGCCGTGCTCGTGGCGGGGGCGGGGCGCCTGTCGCCGCGTTGCTGCAACGTGGACATGGTCCCCACGGACCGCCGGCTCGCCTTCTACGTATGCATGGTGTGCGGCGCCGAGGTGGCCCTCCTTCGCCGGGCCGGCGGGCGCCTGAGCCTCCGCTGCTGCAACGAGGACATGGTGCCGCAGGCGGCGTGAGGCGGCGGCGGCAGCCGGACCAAAGGGCCATCAGGCCTTGGGTGCCTGTGCCGGCTGCCTTACCTGACCAGTGTGTAGAGGGAGTCCTCGGGCAGTGTGACGTTCAGTGTGCCGTCCGCGCGCTGCGCGGCGGCTTCCCGGCCGGCGGGATATCCGTTGCCGTCCAGCACGAGCGCCGTCGCCACCGCGGCGTTCTTGAGCGTGACGCGGGCGCTCACCTTCCGCACGTTGGGCGGGTAGCCGCCCAGGTCGGTGATGCGTTTCCTGCCGTCCGCCGGCTGCGTCTGGAAGCCGTAGGGCAGGTCCTCCGTGCCGGCCTGGATGAGCAGTTCCTGCGATTCGGCGATGGGCCTGCCGTCCAGCGCCACCACGAGGACGGCGCCGTACTCGTTGCTGCTCTCGATCACCACGTCAGCCAGCTCCACCGGCCCGGCCTCTGCCAGGAAGCCGCAGGCTCCCTGCGCGTGCGGGGTGTCCACGGTGACCAGGCCGGTGCCGTAGTCCCACTCCAGCTGGCCGGTGAGACTGCGCACGTGCTTTGCCTGGCGGTCTATGTGGGCGCCGAGGTCGGCGGTCTCTACGCCGCCGGGCCCCTCGGTGAGGACGCGATTGACCTTGCCAACGAAGAAGGCGAGCCGGTCCACCTGCATGGCGGCGCGGTCGGTGCCGCCGGCCCGTTCGCCGATGAGCGCCTCCCAGAGCACGTCCCGCCCCGACAGCTCGAAGAGCGCGGCCGGCTGGAAGCTGCAGAGCTGCTCCAGCGTCATGCGGTCGGTCACGGCCGGGGGCGCCTCGCTGACGTAGCCCTTGCGGTAGACGAGCGCGGCGGCCGGGAACTGCCCGAGCACGCTGGGGCAGTTCACCTCCCAGACGCTCATCTGGCTGTTCCACATCGCGTTGTCCAGCGCGAAGAAGTTCCAGCCGTCAACGCCCATCATGGCGGCGTAGGTGGCGACCAGGAAGGGCCACTCGACCCGGTAACGGCTGGGGCGCGTCCAGTTGTTCTCGGTGATCATGTAGGGGCGGTCGTCGAGGTGGGCCACGGTGAGCGGCTCGGGCAGGGCAGGGGGCTTCAGGCCGCTGAAGTCCGCGTACGTGTCCCCCACGTCCACGGCGTAGAAGCGCTCCGGCGGCGGGTCGTAGCGGACGCTGTAGTAGACGTTGCGGCAGATGGCATCGCCGGCCAGGTAGGTGTAGTGCTCGAGCACGCCGAGCGTGCGCGGGTCGGCGGTGGTCCAGTTGCTGCACGTGATCAGGCCCTCCACGCCGATCTGCTCGCGGAACTTGCGCACCATCTCGTCGTAGAACCGGCGCTGCGACTCCACCATGAACCGGAGCTGGTCGCTCGCGCGCGCGTGGTTGCGCTGGTTGACGGCCCAGTCCTGGTTGGTCAGGTGGCCCGTCGGGTAGAGGCCGAGGCGGCCCTGCTCGGGGTGATCGGCCGAGACGGGCGAGACGGCGGACGGTGGCCTGTCCGGTCCCCATTGCGCCAGCGCCGCCTCGACGGAGCCGTAGCGCCCGGCCGCCCACTCGCCGAATCGCCGCTCAATCAGCTCCCGCGTCTGCGGCACGAAGGTCTGCGGATTGAACGTCCAGAAGAGCTGCGAGGTCTCGTTCTGTATCTCCACGAAGGCCACGGCCGGCTCGGCGGCCAGGGGCCGGCCGGTGTAGGGGTTCGGCGTGCCCAGCAGCGCCCCGACCCAGCCGAGGTAGAGGTCCTGCATGGCCGGCTCGTAGAAGAGCAGCTCCAGTGGCGCGCGGCCGTCCCCGTAGCCGGGAAAGCCGTCCGCTTCCGATATCCTCATGTGCGTGTGCCAGTAGAGGTGGCCCAGGTAGACGTAGATGCCCTCCCTGCGCAGCGCCGCCACCACGTAGTGGAGCCGGTCCAGGCTGCGGCGAAAGGCCTCCGTGTCGCCGGCCTTCCAGCTGTCGAACATGTCCCCCATGCCCAGCCGCACCAGGTTCACGCCGTACTTGGCCAGCCGCCGGGCCCAGTAGTCCACCATCGGCTGCTTCATCCTCATCAGGCCGTCGGCCTGCACCATCCAGAACCGCGCCGGCTCGCCGCTGCCCAGCACGAAGCCGTTGCCCTCCCGGCGCACGAAACCGCCGGCGCCGGCCTCCGGCTCGTTGAGGTGGCGCAGGTCAATGGGGCAGTCGGCCGCCAGAGGGTCGCCGTCGGGCTCCCAGGCGAAGTAGCCCGGCCGGGCGAGCCCGGACTTCTCCCCCGGCTTCAGCTTGCCGCGCGGCACGAAGGGTCCGTCCATCAGCACGAAACAGTCCAGGCAGCCCCCGCCCGTCCTGCCCAGCATCTCCACCCGCAGCGTGTGCTCGCCGCCGGCAAGCTGCACCTGACCCAGAAAGACCCAGTTGGCGCCGTGGAACTTGCGCAGGTAGGTCTCGTCGTGAAGCGCCACGTCACGTCCGCACGTGCTCCACTCCTCGCCGTCGAAACGCCAGCGGAACGGGCCGTGGAGCCAGAACTTGCGCACCCAGAAGTTGTAGGTCCCCCCCTCGGGCACGCCGACGCGGTAGGTGATGAAGTAGGGCGTGTCGGACTCGGGGCCCTGGGTGTAGAGCCACCGGCCCCCGGAGAGCTTGTCCCTCTCCTGCGGGGTGATGTCCCCGGGGTAGGGCGCCTGGGGATTCGGCAGATTCGTCTCGACGAAGGCCTCGCCCTCCCACCACACGTAGCGCGGCCCCGGCCCGGCCGTGCCCTCGGCGCCCAGGGCCGCGCAGGCCGCCAGGGACAGCCCGCACATCAGCACCACCGCTGCCCGCATGCCACCTCCGCTCACTGCTTCCCATGCCGTCATGTCGGCGAGTCTCCCACGAACGTGGACCCGTCCTCCTTTGGCCGCCAGCCTACAATAGCTGCGCCTCGAATCAAGGGGACGCACGGGCTCGCGGGACAGCCGCCCCGCCGTCCTTGTGGCGGGGCGGCTGCTCCACATCCCAGCCAGGGCCGGGGCGGCCTCAGTTGAACTTCTCGGCCGCGCGCCGGTAGGCTTCCTCCAGGTCGCCCATCGCCTTGCTCAGGCCCTCGGTGACATCTCCCCAGGCCTCCAGGCCGGCCTCTCTGGCCTCGGCCAGCCTCTCCCGGGCGGCGTCCATCTTCTCCTTCAGGTCGGCCTCGGCCTCGGCAAACAGCCCGGCGGCCTCTTCGCCCTTGGCCTGGGCCTTCTGGCGCAGCTCGTCAAGCTGCTTCTGCAGCGTCGCCAGCTTCTCCTGGGCCTGCTGGAGCGCCTCATCCCTCCTCTGGGCGCTGACTTCCCGGGCCGCCTTGGCGGCCTCGGCAGCCTTCTCTTCCACCTTTGCGAAGTCCACCTCGGGCCGCTGTGGCGGCTTCGCCGGCTCCGCCTCCTTGCTGCATCCCAGCGCCCACAGCATCCCCGCCGCCAGCAACGCGCACGTCACCCTTGCTGCCTTCATCGTTAGGGCTCCTTTCCCTGTATTGTCACCGGCCGCAGCCCGCGCGGCACCGCGCCGCGCCCTGGTCACCATTCGCC
>LJUE01000186.1 GCA_001303885.1 Planctomycetes bacterium SM23_32
GGAAACGGTGCGTGAACCGGTGCACCACCGTGACCTGGAGCAGGAAGAGCACGGCGACGCAGGCTGTGAAACGGGCTTTGCGGATCATGGGCCGCTCGCGGCGTGACGGCTGCGATTCTGCCTGATGGGGCAGGGGGGGAGCAAGTGAAGCGCGCTGCGCGGCCCGCGGGCGTCACTCGTGGCGCAGCGCCTCGATCGGGTCCATGTTGGCGGCGCGGTAGGCCGGATAGATGCCGAAGATGATGCCCACCGCCGCGCTGATGCCGAAGGCGAGCAGCAGCGACCAGAGCCTGACGATCGTGCGCATGCCGGCCAGCCTCTGCACGAGGTAGGGGGCCAGCACGCCGAAGGCGATGCCCAGGCCGCCGCCGATCAGGGCCAGCAGGAGCGTCTCGGTGAGGAACTGGAAGATAATGTGGCGGCGCTTGGCCCCCATGGCGCGCCGGATGCCGATCTCGCGGGTGCGTTCCATCACGGTGGCCAGGGTGATGTTCATGATGCCGATGCCGCCGACCAGCAGGCTGATCGCCGCGATGGAACCGAGCACGATGCTGAAGATCCACTGCGTGCGACGCGCCTGGACCAGCAGCTGGAGGGGGACGATAAGCTGGTAGTCTTCCTTGCTGTGCGAGTTCCTCAGGATCTGGGCGATGACGGCCTCAACGCGCCGCACGTCGTCCAGCGACTGCACCTGCACGGTCAACTCGTGCAGGTCCACGCGCTCGGAGGTGAACGTGCCGCCGGACTGGTGCATTGTGTTCGGCCCGTAGAACAGGTTCATCGTCGTCAGCGGGATGTAGACCTCGGAGTTGGGGTCGCCCTGGAGCTTCTTGCCGCCGAACTCGCCGCGTGCGAACGACGTGATGATGCCGATCACCTTGAAGCGCAGCTCCCCCTGCAGAACGACCGAGCCCAGGGCGTCGCCGAGAGGGAACAGCACGTCCGCCGCGTCCTTCCCCAGGACGCAGACGCCGGCCTTGCGCTGCAGGTGGCCCTGCGTCAGGAACCCGCCCCGCAGCACGGTGGCGTTGTTCACTTCGGCATACCAGGGGACGGTGCCGACGATGTCAGTGTCAATGCGGCGGTTCTGGACGTAGACGTTGGCCCTTACCTTGCGCGTGGGCACTGTGCGCACGACGTCGGGCACGGTGTCGCGGATCAGGGCGGCGTCTTTGTAGGTGATGCCGTACTCGCTGATGCGGCTGGTCGAGTCGCCGGCGCTCTGGCTCTCGGGGGGCTTGACGCTCTGGATGATGATGTTGTGGCTGCCGAGCTTGCGTATCTGCTCCTGGGCCTCCTCGCTGGCGCCTGTCCCGATGGCCAGCATGGCGATGACCGAGCAGACGCCGAACGTGATGCCCAGCATGGTGAGCCCGCTGCGCATCTTGTGCAGCCACAGGCTCTTCAGGCCCGACTTGAGCGTGCGTTTGAGCTGAAAACCTATCATGTGCCGTCCGTGCCGTCCTGTAGTTGGCCGTCCACCAGGCGAAGCGTCCTCTCCGTTTCGGCGGCCACGCGCGGGTCGTGCGTGACCACGATCATCGTGACCCCTTCGTCGTTCAGCTGGTGCAGCAGCGTCAGTATCTGGTTCCCCGTCTTGGTGTCCAGGTTGCCGGTCGGCTCGTCGGCCAGTACGATCAGGGGCGAGCTGGCCAGCGCCCGCGCCACGCCGACGCGCTGGCGCTCGCCGCCGCTCAGCTCCGTGGGCACGTGGGTGAGCCGCTGACTGAGGCCGACCCGCTCAGCCAGCTCAACCGCCCGCTCGTAGCTCTCTCGCTCCGACATGCCCTGGTAATAGAGCGGGATCTCTATGTTCTCCACCACGTTGAGCTGCGTTATCAGGTTGTACGACTGGAAGATGAACCCGATCTCCGTCGAGCGTATCTCGCTCAGTTCGTTGTCGTCGAGCTGAGCCACATTGCGGCCGCCCAGGATGTACTCGCCTCGCGTGGGCGTGTCAAGGCATCCGAGCAGGTTCAGCAGCGTGGACTTGCCCGATCCTGACGGCCCCATGATGGATATCATCTGGCCCTGCTCGATGCTGAAGCTCACACCCCTGAGGGCGTGCAGCAGCGTCGAGCCCATCCGGTAGGTCCGCCAGATGTCCTTCATCTCAGCAAGCGGCATGCTCGGCCTTCCTCTCCTGCACGGATGGCGCCATGTGCTTCGTCACTGGCCTCAGGAGCCTCGGACTCCGCCGCCCCGAGCGCCTCGTTCACCGCGGGACCGACGAGGAGATCCCGGGGCCTGCGGCTGCTGCTCGGGCCCGACGGCGGCCGGCCCCTCCGTCTCTTTGATCTGCTGGATGTGTTCGTCCAGCCGTTGCTCGTCCACCACCTCCGGGGCGGCCAGGTAGACCTCCTCGCCCTCGCGCAGGCCGTCCTTCACCTCCACGAACCTGTCGGACGAAGCGCCCGTCTCCAGGTGGCGCAGCAGGGGGCCGTCCGGCGTCCTCACCCAGCAGAAGGCCCACCCCTTGTAGCGCGTCACGGCCGAGGTGGGCACGTAGAGGACGTCCTCCCGGTTGGCCACGATGATCTGGGCCGTCGCCGACATGCCGGGGATGAAGTCCTCGGGTATCTCTTCGAGCGCCACGTCCACCTCGTAGACCTTCTTGTCGGGGTTCAGCCAGGCGTGCGCTGCGCTGGCCATGGGGCTGATGCGGGCCACGTGGCCGGCCAGCACCTTGCCGGCCACCGCTTCCAGGGAGATGAGGGCGGGCTGCCCGATGCGCAGCTTCTCTATCTGGGTCTCCTCCACGTTCAGGCGGGCCGCCAGCGTGCTGGGGTCGGGTATCTCGATAAGCGTGCGGTTCTCCTCGATGCTGCTGCCTTCCTGGACGGGGTTGTCGCGCCGCTCATAGGGGTTGGAAGCGCCGCCGTAAACCACGCGGCCGGGCTGGGTGGCCCGGATGACGCACTTCTCGATCATGGTCCGGGTCTTCTCGAGGCGCTGGCGCTCCAGGTTGTATCGGGCCTCGCGGGTGTCGAGGGAGGCCTGGGTCTTGGCCAGTTCGCTGGTGGCCCGCGCCTTGACGCGGTCCAGGTTGCGCAGTTCCTCAATGTACTGGCTGTAGCGCTGCTCGGCCTCTTTGGGGAGCGTGTAACGCTTGAAGAGGCGCAGTTCCTCCTCGGCGGCCTCCACGGCTATCTGCGCGCTCTTGGCCTGCAGCTCGTCGCTCTGGAGCTCGTTGCGGTTGACGTAGCCCCGCTCCAGCAGCTTGCGCGTCCAGTCCAGGGCTTCGTTCGCCCGGGTCAGCTCTTCGCGCCGCAGCAGCAGGTCGGCCTCCAGGTTGTCCACGCTCTGCTTGGCCACGCCGCCCAGCTGGGGATGCTCGCCGACGGCGCTGAAGTCCAGCCCGTCGTCCACGGCGGCGCCGGCCAGCGCCGCCCCCAGATAGCGGTCCAGCTCCATGCGTGCGAACTTGACGTTCAGCTCGGACAGGGCGATGTTGCTCTCGTTCTGTTTGAGCTGGATGGCATGGTCCTCCTGGGCCTGCTTGTAGTCGGCCTCGGCGCGGTAGAAGCTTATCTCGCGGTCGGCTTCCGTCTCTTCCAGGCCCGAGGAGTCGAGCCGGACCAGGACCTTCCCGTTCTCCACGTCCTCGGGGGTGATGACGGTCCCCTCCTCGACGATCTCCAGGATCGTGGACCAGCCCTCCACTTCGTTCTTGACCTCAAACGGTTCCATGGCCCAGAGGGCGCCGCGCTGGGTGATCGAGGAAAGCAGATCGCCCCGGCGCACGGCAACCGTCGGGATGGCCTCCGCCACCTCGCGAGTGCCGGGGCGGGCCAGCACACCGAGGCCCAGCAGCACGGCCACGACCAGACCGACGGCCACCACCATGGCCCTGCCGCCCTTGCGGTGCGCCCGGCGGGGAGGCGGCTCAGGGGCCTGCAGCATGTTGTTCGTGGCGTCGGACATGGGTTTTGGGTCTGCTGCCTCTATGGAAGCGTTCGGGCGCTCACTGACTCCAGGACCGGCCTCCGCCTCCGCCTCCCTGGCCCTGGCCTTCCTGCCAGTTGCGAGCCTGTTCCTCTAGCTGCTTGCGCTGCGCCGGCGGCAACTTGTCGAGTATCTCCTGCCACTTCTTGGCGCGTTCTTCGGCCGGCAGATTCTGCAGTTCGCGGAGCTGAGGCCCGAGCGTGCTCCAGTCTATCTCCTGCGGCTCTTCCTGGGCCGGCTCCTGCTCTTCGGCAGGCTGCTCTTCGGCGGCCTCGGGCGGCTGTTCGACGGTGCGGTGTTCGGCGAACTCCTTCAGCTCCTCGTCGGTCTGCGGCTGGAGGTTCCAGTACTGCTCGCCCAGGACGTCGGCCGGGTCCAGGTGCACGACCTCGCCCTCGGCGAGACCCTCCGTGATCTCCACCTGCTTCTCGGTGAACTGGCCCGTCTGGACGGGGCGCACCTGGTCGCCGCCGGGGGTGACGACCACGCAGACGCGCTGCCCGCGGTAGGTCGTGACCGCCTCGACGGGCACCAGCAGGACGTCGTTGAGTTCGGCGACGACGACCTCGGCCGTCGCCGTCATGCCGGGCGTGAGCCCTTCGGGGACGTCGTCCAGCGCCACGTCGGTCTCGTAGACCTTGATCTCGGGGTTGAGCCAGGCCTGCGCCGAGCTGGCCACGGGGCTGATGCGCGTCACCGTGCCGGGGAAGGACTGGTCCACGATGGCCTCCACCGAGACGGAAGCCTTCTGGCCCAGCTTCACCTTGCGGATGTCGGTCTCGTGCAGGTTCACGCGGGCGGCCAGGGTCGAGAGGTCGGGGATGCTGATGATCTCCTGGTTCTGCCACACCTTGACGCCCTCGCGGATGGGGTCGCGCATGCGGCGCCAGGGGTTGGAGGTGGAGGAGTAGACGACGCGGCCGGGCTCGGGCGCCCGGATGACGCATTTCTCCACCATTTCCTTGGACTTCTCCAGGCGTTCCTTCTCCAGCTCGTAGCTGGCCTGGGTGGACTTGAGGCCGGCGTCGGCCTGGGCCATCTGGCTGCGGGCCCGGGCTTTGACCCGGTCCAGCTCACGGTCCGACTCCACGTAGTCGCTGAAGCGCTGCTCGGCCTCCTTGGGCAGCGTGTAGCGCTCGAAGAGGCGCAGGTCCTCCCGGGCCGCGCTGACCTTGATCTCGGCGCTCTTCGCCTGGAGTTCGTCGCCCGTCAGCTCGTTGCGGTTGACGTAGCCCTTCTCGAAGAGCTGCCGGCTCCAGGTGAGCGTCTCCTGGGCGCGCGTCAGCTCCTCGTCGCGCAGCAGCAGGCTCGCCTCGTAGTTGTTCATCGTCTGGCGGGCCACGCCGCCCAGGGCGGCATTGTCGGCCAGGCCGGTGAAGTCCGACTTGCCCTCCAGCAGGGCCGTGGCCAGCTCGCTGCCCAGGTAGCGGTCAAGCTCCATCCGGGCGAACTT
>LJUE01000187.1:0-5396 GCA_001303885.1 Planctomycetes bacterium SM23_32
CTTCCCGGCGCCGGTCGCCACGGCGGCCGGAACCGTCCTGGAAGCCGCCCGCCGTGCGGTCGGCGGGCCGCCCTTGCGCGATGCGCTCACGCGCCGCCGGCCCGGCGAGGTGGTGGTCGTCATATCGGACGCGACGAGGCCCATCCCGTACGCGGACTTCCTGCCGGAGCTTCTGGCCGAGCTCGAGGATGGCGGCGTCGCCCGGCATGAGGTCCTCGTCCTCGTGGCCACGGGCATGCACCGGCCGACGACGCCCGAGGAGCGCCGGCGCATGCTCGGATCGGCCGCCGGCACTTGCCGCGTCGTGGACCACGATGCCAACCAGGACGACCAGCTCGTGGAGCTTCCCGAGCGCAGCTGGGCGGGCGCCCGGGTGAGGCTCAACCGCCGCTACGTGGAGGCGGGGTTTCGGCTGATCACCGGCCTGGTGGAGCCCCACTTCATGGCAGGCTTCTCGGGCGGGCGCAAGGCCGTCTGCCCGGGGCTCGCCTCCCTGGAGACGGTGCGCCGCTTCCACGGCCCCGCCTTCATGAGCGACCCTCGCGCCCGCAACGCAAGCCTGAGCGGCAACCCCTGCCACGAGGAGGCGCTCAGCATCGCGCGAATGGCACCGCCCGACTTCACGCTGAACGTGGCGTTGGACCCGGCGCGGCGCGTGGTGCGAGCGTTCGGCGGCGAGATGGAGGCGGCGCACGAGGCCGCCTGCCGGTTCGTGCGCGAGTGCGCCTGCCCGCCGGTGGAGCGAGAGGCCGACGTCGTGGTCACCTCCAGCGGCGGCCATCCGCTGGACGCCACCTTCTACCAGTGCGTCAAGGGGTTCGTCTCCTGCCTGCCGGCCGTGCGGGAGGGCGGCGCGGTCGTCGCGCTGGGCGGCTGCACCGAGGGCATCGGCAGCCCGCAGTACGAGGGCCTGATGAAGCGCTACGCGGGGAAGTGGCGGCGGTTCCTGGACGACGTGCGAGCGCCCGGCTTCTTCGTGAAGGACCAGTGGCAGTTCCAGCTCCACGCCGGGGCGCTGGCGAAAGTCGGCCCGGGCAGCCTGCACTTCGTCACCGACGGCCTGCCGGCGGAGGAGCTTGCCCAGCTCTCGGTGACCTCCCACGCCGCCCCGCCCGGGGAGGTGGAGGCCGTCTGCCAGGAACTGCTGAACGAACTGGCGGCGGCAGGAGGCACCGTCGCCCTCCTGCCTGAGGGCCCCTACTGCACGCCCGTCGCGCCAGACGGAAGATCAACGCCGCTCGGGGGATGAGGGCGCCCCATCACATCAGGGCGAGGGCCGAGCGCAGGGAGGAGATGCGCTGGCGGGCCTGCTCGGCCTCCGAGCCGGTCAGGCCCGCCTTCAGGGCCTGTTCGTAGCTGGCCACGGCGTCGGCCGACCGCCCCGTCCTGTCGTAGCAGATCCCGAGCATGTAGAAGAGGGTCGGCTCGTTCGAGATGGCGCTGGCGGCCGCCTCCAGCGGCTGGACGGCGTCCCGGTATCGGCCCAGGTTGTAGCGCGCCGTGCCCAGCCCGTACCAGCCGAGGGCGCCCCCCGGGTAGCCGCGCACGGCGGTGAGGAACTGCCCCTCGGCGTCGCCGTGCCGGCCCTCCATCAGCAGCACCATACCGAGCCCCACGTTGCCCGGCACGTAGCGGCGGTCGAGCGCCAGCGCGCGGCCGTAGGCGGCCTTCGCCTCGCCCAGCCGGTTCAGGCGCCTGAGAGCGTCACCCTTCAGGCGGTGGAACGGCGCCTGGTCATCGCGCAGTCCGATGGCCTCATCCGCTGCCGCCAGCGCCTGGGCGAAGTTGCTCGCCGCCAGCAGCTTCGTGCCCCGGTCATAGGGCTCGAACGCCCGGTTCACGTCCTTGAGCCGCTTCAGGCGCCGCTCCCACCTGGCGGCGTAGACGCCGTCGCCCTGGACGTAGCGGCGCCCGAGCAGGCCCTTCTCCGCGATGAGGTCCTCGATCTCGCCCACGCGGTTCGCCGCCGGCGGATGGGTGGACAGGTACCTGTCCAGCACGCCCTCCCGGTCACCGGCGAGCTCGCCGAGCATCTGCTGCACCTCGATGGCCTGGCGCGGGTCCCAGCCACCAAGCGCCATGTAGTAGGCGCCGACGCGGTCCGCCTGCCGCTCCTGCTCGCGGCTGTAGGACAGGCCGAGCAGCGCGACGCTCGCCTGCCCCGCGCCCACCGCCACGCGCCCGGCCAGCGTGTCGCCCGCCGCGTAGTCGGCCACGCCCAGCGCCAGCCCCGTAAGGAGACTGGTGCTGAGCTGCTTGGCCGAATGGCCGGCCGCCACGTGGGCCAGCTCGTGGCCCATGACGGCGGCGAACTGCGCCTCGTTGTCCAGCCGCGCCAGGAAACCCCGCGTGGCGTAGACGTGCCCCGGCGTGGCGAACGCGTTCACCACCGACGTGTTCAGCATGGTGAACTCCATGGGCATCTCGGGCCGGTGCGAGGCCGCGTGCAGGCGCATCACGATGGTGCCCAGGTAGCCGTTCAGCTCGGGGTCGTGGTACTCGCCGTCATACATGAAGATCACGTTGGGGTGGGCCTGGTGGCCCATGGCGAGCTCCCGGGTCTGCGTGATGAGCACCAGCTCCGGTCGGCCGGTCACGGGGTTGACGCGGCAGCCGGCAGCGACGAGCAGGACGGACGCCAGACAGGCCGCCATCAGCCGGCGGCCCGGCACGGCGCTGCCTTGCCCCTCATCCCTCATCCCTCAGCCTTCGATGACGTAGTCCGGCTCGCCGTCGTCGGGGTCCTGGTAGTCCAGGTGGCGCTCCAGATCCTGGAGTGACGGCTGGGCCGGGGGCTGGATGTCCATTATGTGCCGGCTGATGGAGCAGCCCCCCAGCATCCAGAGCGCGACCACCGCCACAATCGTGCGCCGCCATTCCATCCAGCCCCTCCCAGGTCTGACGTGCCCGGCACGCGTTGACTGTACACGAGGCCGGCCTGTGCGGCAAGTCATCCGCGCCGCCCGCGCACCGCCGCCGGTTTGACAGCCGGCGGGCGGCCACTTATCATGACCTCCCGGGCGCCGGGCCCTGCTCAACGCGGGCGCTACGCGCCCCAAGTCTTTGTGCATCAAGTCTTTGCATGGCTTCTCCGGCCCCTCGCTCATGCCAAAGCGTAGCCGCCTTGACCAGATCACCGCCGACCTGACCGACGCCCAGCGGGAGGCCGTCTGCTACGGCGAGGGCCCCCTGCTGGTGCTCGCCGGGGCGGGAAGCGGCAAGACGCGCGTCATCACCCGCCGCATCGCCTACCTGCTGGGGTGTGGCGTGGCCCCTGACCGCATCATCGCCGTCACCTTCACCAACAAGGCGGCCGACGAGATGCGCCGCCGCGTTGAGGCGCTGGTCGGCAAGGACGTCTACGTCAGCACGTTCCACAGCTTCTGCGCCCGCCTGCTGCGCCGCGAGATCGGCCGGCTGGGCCGCGACGCCTCCTTCACCATCTACGACCGGGCCGACTCCCTGCGCGTGGTGCGCCGCGTCGTTCGCGAGATGGAACTCGACCCGGCCACCTACTCGCCCCGGGCCCTGCTCGACTTCATCGGCCTGCGCAAAGACCGCGTCGAGGGCCCCCGCGAATGCCGCCAGAGGGCTCTGGGCATCGAAGAGCAGACGTGGGCCGACGTCTACCAGCGCTACGAGGAGCAGCTCGCATCGAACAACGCCCTGGACTTCGACGACCTGCTGCTGAGGACGCTCGAGGTCTTCCGGGAGAGCCCCGGCGCCCTCCAGCACTACCAGGACGCCTACCTGCACGTGCTGGTGGACGAATACCAGGACACCAACCTGCCGCAGCACCTGATCGCGCGCGCCCTCCAGGGCAAGCACCGCAACATCACGGCCGTCGGCGACCCCGACCAAACGATCTACACCTGGCGCGGGGCGCGCTTGGAGAACCTGATGGAGTTCGAGCAGGACTTCCCCGGAGCGCACGTGGTGACGCTGAAGCGCAACTACCGCTCATCGGCCAACATCCTGCGCGCCGCCTCCGCCTGCATCAGCCACAACGTGTTCCGCCGCCCCAAGGAGCTGCACACCGAGCGCGACGAAGGCGAACCGATCGTCGTGGCGCAGTTCGCCGACTCCTTCGCCGAGGGACGATGGGTCGCCGAGATGGTGCAGGAGCTGATGCAGGACCGCGTGGCGCCGCGCGAGATCGCCGTCTTCTACCGCACCAAGAACCAGTCGCTGCCCCTGGAGGACGCCTTCGCCTCGCTCGACCTGCCCCACCAGGTGGTGGACAGCGTGGGCTTCTTCGAGCGGCGCCAGGTGAAGGACCTGCGCTCCTACCTGCAACTGCTGATCAACCCGCGGGACGACGTGGCCTGCCTGCGCGTCATCAACACGCCGCCGCGCGGGATCGGCGCCAGGACGGTCGAGAAGCTCCAGGCGGCCGCCGTGCAGCGAGGGACCTCGCTGCTTGAGGCGATGCGCGACGCCGAGCAGATCGAGGCGCTCGGCCCCCGTGCCGCGCGGGCGGCGCGCGGCTTCTACGAGCTTCACGCGAGGCTCTCCGCCCTGAGGGCCCGCTCGGCAAAGAAGCTGTTGAGCAGGGCGATCGAGCTGACCGGCTACCTGGAGCGCCAGCCGGCCGACGAGCGCGAGGACGCCGAGGAACTGCTGGACATGTTCATGGACTACGCGGGCCAGTACGACAAGCGCTCGCCCGAGGGCGGCCTGATGGGCTTCCTCGAGCAGTCCGCCCTGGTGAGCGACGTGGACGGCTGGAACGACCAGGCCGGCGCCGTGCCCTTCATGACGCTCCACTCGGCCAAGGGGCTGGAGTTCGACGCCGTCTTCATCGTCGGCGTCGAGCGGGGCATGCTGCCGCACCAGCGGGCGATGCAGGAGCACGTGCACGACACGGACCGGGCGGCGCTGGAGGAGGAGCGGCGGCTCTTCTACGTGGGGATGACGCGGGCGCGCCACCGGCTCTTCATCAGTCACGCGCGCAAGCGGACGCTGAGGGGCCGCCAGGAGCAGGCCGAGCCCTCGCCCTTCCTGGAGGAGCTTCCCGCGGAGGGCGTCGAGCGGCTCGGCGCGTCCGGGAGGGCGGCCGCGAGCTTCGGGCGCGAGATGGACTACGTGCTCAAACAGAAGAAGCTGTCGCTGCGCATCCTGGACGGCGGGGCGAACCGGCTGGCCGCCGGCGCGCGCGTGAGCCACCCGGTCTACGGCGAGGGGACGATCCTGGAGACCATGCGGATGGGCTCGCGCCACGTGGTGCGGGTGGACTTCGCCGCGCACGGGCCGATGGTGCTGGTCCTGGCCGCCGCCGACGTCGGCCGCGCATAGGCTCCCCATCGTGCTCATACTCGCCTGCCACGGCCGCACACGCCCCCTGACCGGCCGGCTACCGCAGGCGCGGGGCGGCGCGGAAGGCGGTGGCGGAAGTG
>LJUE01000187.1:5436-6228 GCA_001303885.1 Planctomycetes bacterium SM23_32
CACCCGGCGGCGACGACGCCGGCCCACCAGCCGAGGCGGTCCGCCGGCACGGTGCGCGTGACGCCGACCGGGTGCTCCTCCAGGCGGTCTATCTCGGCGAAGACGTCGCGCAGAGCGCCGGCGTCCGCGGCGCGGAAGCAGCGGCCGCCCGTCTGCTCGGCCGCCGCCCGCAGGGCCGCCTCGTCGAGCGCGTAGTCCTTCATCTGCATGCGCACCCGCCCCGAGGGCAGCCGCGCCGGCACCGGCACCGGCCCGTCCGAGCCGACCCCGACGGCATATATCCGCACGCCCCGCACCGCGGCCGCCCACGCCGCCTCCTCGGGCGACACGCTGCCCGCCGTGTTCTCGCCGTCGCTGAGCAGCACGAGAGCGCCGCCCCGCTCGAGCCGCGCCGCCCCAAGCGCAACGCCCTCGCCGAGGGCCGTCCGCTTGCCGAGCATCTCCGCGCGCACGTAGCCGAGCAGCGTCCGCGCCACGTCCCGGTCGAAGGTAAGCGGGCACTGCGTCACGGCCCGGCTGCCGAAGGCCACGACGGCGACGCGGTCGCCCTCGCGCCGGCCGATGAACTCCGCGGCGAGGCGCAGAGCCGCCTCCATCCGGGAGGCCGGCTCGCCGTCCAGCTCCATGTCCACGGCCCGCATGCTCTCCGAGGCGTCGAGGACCAGGCAGATGTCGCGCGCCGCCCGACGGTCCGGCACGGGCCGCGCGGATCCGTACGGTCCGGCCGCCGCCAGCGCCGCCGCCACCGCCGCCATCCCGGCAAGGGCGCCCGGCAGCCAGAGGAGCCGCGCC
>LJUE01000188.1 GCA_001303885.1 Planctomycetes bacterium SM23_32
CGCAACTGCCTCCAGATCCTGCCCGCCACAGTTGGGACATGCCAGATCGCCGGTGTTCCGCGCTTCGCCTTGCCAGCCGCACGTACGGCAGCGGAGGAGACTCTCAGAGGCGAAGACGACGACGTCCCAGCGCTGGGGACCGGCCTCTTCGTAGGCCGACTCGTCGACAACGATCAGGTCGCCACCGTGTACCGGGCCGATGGCTGCCTCTGTCGGCTGGGGCGAGATACCGTCCTCTTGGCCTTGAGCACCGGCCCGCCAGACGTACCGGCAGTTGGCGCACTCGACTTCGCCGCCAACACCGGGCTTGTGTAGCCCCACGGCAAACGTCCACCCGCAGTTTGGGCAGCTGATCGTGTAGTGCTCGCCCAGCAACGTCGGAGCCATTGCGCCGTACCGGACCCTGTATGTGCGCGGCCGGGCAGCGCGCCAGACGACGCCCAAGAGGCAGAGCGCGACAAGCACGATGACGACGACAATGAGCTTGGTCTTCACTTCAGCAGCTCCCAGTACAGGGAGAAGCTGGCTCTACTCCTCTGCCATCAGTTCCTTCCGCATCTGCTCGATCTGCGGACCCAGCGACGCATCCAGCTCAATGGCTTTCCGCCACTTCTCCTCGGCCTCGGCGCGCTTGTCCATCTTGGCGAGGGCGACGACCAGGACGACGCAGTTCAAGGCGTGCCTTGTCATTTCTGTTGCAGCTCCTTGACCCAACTACTCGGCTGCGAAGTCCAGCCAGCTGAGCCAGGGACAAGGCGATTCTATGTGTCCGGACGCCCCTGTCAAGAGCACTTCTCCAGGCCACAACACTGGGATTGGCGCAGGAGTTCTGACCAGACGCGGCCCTTCCCAGGGAACGTGCGCCCGCCCACCTCATGCAGGTCCTCATCCGCTGTTTCACCCGGAGTTTCAGCCAACTCCTGTCCGTCGCTGTCCTCTGCTGGCAGGGCGTGGCCAGATGGGCGGCCCTCCTTCGCGCAAGGCTTCGGAGGGTGAAGGTCAGAAGTCTGCGGGGGTGGCCGCGATAGGCAACTACCGGCGGGTGCTGTCAGGCTGAGGCGGTGGAGCGGGCGACGGGATTCGAACCCGCGACGTCCAGCTTGGGAAGCTGACATTCTACCACTGAATTACGCCCGCTCCGACGCTCCCGATTATAGGCCGGGGGCGGCGGGCTGTCAATGCCTCCGGGCGCGGCGAGGCGCCCGGCGCTGGGCCGTGACGAGGGGGGCGGGGGAACGCCCTCCCGGGCAGTGGCCGTGGAGCATTGATGCGGGCGGGCCATCGCGGGCGGGGCGCGCGCGCTACAGCGGAGGCGAATGGCGGCGGAGCCGACGATCGCGGGCACGATTTGGTTGACAAGTCGGAGGCGATGGCCTAAAATCTGGGGAGTATTTGCGCTGGGCGGGTTGTTGCAGGCCACCTACCCCCTTCAGCTTCGACCTTTTCCTGCCGGCTAAAGGACGACGAAGCTGCAGAAGCATGCCTGAGAAGGCCCTCAAGAACGTCGCTTCAAAGCACCATCTCACCGCCGAGCAGGCCGCGGAGATACTGAGGCTGCTCGACAGCGGCTTCAGCATCCCCTACATCATGCGCTACCACAAGGAGCTGGCCGCCGGGCTGGAGCCGGCCGGCTTCTACGAGCTGATCGAGGAGAAGCGGCGGCTGGAGAAGCTCGAGTCGCGTCGGCGCAAGATACTGAAGAAGCTCGAAGAGCGCGACATACTCACCGACGAGCTGCGGGAGAAGATCGAGCGCGCCGCCGACATGCGGGAGCTGATTGACTACTACGTGCCTTACCGGCCCCGCAAGCGCTCGCGCTCCCGCCAGGCCCTGGCCCAGGGCCTGCGGCCTCTGGCCACGCAGGTGCTCTCGCAGCAGGAGTTCATCCCTCACATGGGCGAGGCGGCCGAGGCCTGCGTCTCGGCGGAGCAGGGGCTGGAGGGGGTCGAGGGCGTGCTCGAGGGCGTCTTCCACATCGTGAGCGACTGGGTGGCCGAGGAGAAGGGCCACCGTGACCGCCAGCGCGAGGTGGTGCGGCGCGACGCGATGTTGGTGGCGAGCCGCTCGGGCCGCTCGGTGCCGAGCCGGCTGATCCGCGAGTTCCGCTCCTACTTCGACTTCCGCCAGCCGGCCGCCAAGGTGCATCCGTATCACATGCTCTGCATCCTGCGGGGCAAGCGGCTGCGGGCGCTCCAGTACGAGGTGGTGCCCCCGCTGGAGGCGATGATGCAGGCGGCGGCGGAGCTCTACCTCGCCGGCGGGACCAGCCAGCTCGACCAGGTGCAGAGCGAGCTGGGGGAGGGCCTGCCGGGCGCCGAAGGCGCCGCCCTGAAGAACCTGAACGGCACCGAGTTCCTGGTGGCGTGCATCAAGCACAGCCTGACCACCGTCCTGGCGGAGGTGACGGCCCGGGAGCTGGACAAAGACCTGTGCAAGAAGGCCGAGCAGCTCGGCCTGGACATCATCCGGCGCAACCTCGATTCGCTGCTGATGGCCCAGCCGTTGCGCAAGCGTATGCTCGGCATCCACCCCGGCTACCGGACCGGGTGCAACCTGGCCGCGCTGGACGAGGACGGCAAGGTGCTGGAGACCACGACCGTCTACCCGCACGCGCCGCTGAACAAGCAGGAGGCCGCCAAGGAAACGCTGAGCCGCCTCATCGAGCAGCACGGGCTCGAGGTGGCCATCATCGGGGACGGAACGGGGAGCGAGGAGACCGAAGCGCTGATGGCCGGGCTGATCGCCGAGACGTCCGGCGAGCTGCGCTACAGTGTCGTCTCCGAGGTGGGCATCGAGACCTACGCGAGCGGCCGCGCGGCCAAGGACGAGCTTCCGGACATCGAGCCGGGCGAGCGTTCGGCGGTGGCTCTGGCGCGGCGCGTGCAGGACCCCCTCTGCGAGCTGGTGAAGGTCAACCCGCGCGAACTGTGCCCGGAGCCGTACGCGGACGAGGTGAACGGAGGCGCCCTGAAGAAGCTGCTGGACCGCACGATCGAGGAGTGCGTCTGCAAGGTCGGGGTGGACGCCAACAGGGCCCATTACAGCATGCTGCGACACGTCTCCGGATTGGGGCCGGACAAGGCGCTGGAGCTGGTGGAGTACAGGGACAAAAGGGGGGCGCTGAAGAACCGGCAAGAGCTGCGCGATGTGCCCAAGATAGACCAGGCGAGCTATGAGCAGGCGGCCGGGTTCATCAAGGTGGCCGGGTCGGACAACCCCCTCGACGCCACGCGCATCCACCCGCGCGTCTACCCGGTGGCGGAGGCCATCGCCCGCCAGATGGAGGTGCCCATCGCCGACCTCGCCACCGAGGAGGGGCGCCAGAAGGCCGGGGAGCGCGCCTCCCAGGTGAAGCTGGCCGAGCTGGAGAAGGAATTCGGCGTCCACTATCTGCTGCTGAAGGACATTGTGGCGGAGCTGTCCGAGCCGTGGCCCGACCCGCGCAAGGACCGGCAGGCGCCGGTGCTGCGCCAGCAGCGGCTAACGGTGGATGAGCTTGAGCCCGAGCAGTGGTTCGTGGGCACGGTGCGCAACATCGTGGACTTCGGCGTGTTCGTTGACATCGGCGTCGGGGAAGACGGCCTGATCCATATCAGCGAGCTTTCGGACGGTTACGTGCAGAGCCCCTACGACGTGGTGTGCGTGGGCGACCGGGTGAGGGTGCGCGTGGTGCGCGTGGACAAGGAGAAGCGCCGCATCGCGCTGTCCATGAGGAAGGAGAGCGCGCCTCGCGAGCGCCGGGGCCACGAACGGCGCCGCCGGCCGGCGGCCGAGTCCCGTGCCGAGGCGCGCCGGGCCGACGTCGAGATACCCAACCACAGGCCGGCGGGCGCCATCCAGACGCCGCGCAGCACGCTCGGGGGCCAGAGCCGGCGCTTCAAGAAGGCCGTTATAGGCGAGCCGCTCTCGAAGACGCAGCAGCAGATCCTCAAGAAGAGCGAACCCCGCAAGCCGGTCGAGGACGAGCAGGAGCCCTCCGAACAGAAGAAGCCCGAAGCGGGCGGCCTCCTGGAGAAGCTCGACTTCGCCTCGATCGAGAAGCGCGGCAAGCGCTCCGAATGACCCCGGTGGCTTTCGGCCCGCCGCGTTGTCCGGCCTATCCTCACCTGCTATAGTACGCATGTCCCCCTTCTACCGAGCCCGAGAGCGGGCGGATCGCGCAATGAGGCGTCTGCTGTCCGCGCATGTGTTGGCCCTGGTGCTGGCCGTCTGCTCTGCCGCGTCGGCCAACGTCGTCACGGTGGGCGGTCGGGACTACTTCGTCATCGGCGAGTCGGGCCAGCCGACCTACAACGTGCGTCTTGCACTGGTTCCTCCGCCGCAGGCGCAGGAAGTGCGCTCGGTGGGGGTGCTGTTCGGCGCCGACGAGGCCGGCAACGGCTACGCCTTCCGCACGGACGGCGGGGACTGGACGCTGATGAGCGTGAGCCCCGCCGGCCTGAGCACCCTTGCCCGGGGGTCCGGCATCCCCCTTCCCACGGCGGGCCCCCTGGACCTGATCGTCGAGCGGCGCGACCTGCTGCTGAGCGTGGCCCTCAACGGGAGGACGCTGGCCGAGGTGGCGGACGCCGATCACTTCGAGGGGCTGGTGGCCGTGGACCCCACCGCGTGCGGCCCCGGCGACGAGCCCATCATCCAGGCCATCGGCCGGCTGCACTTCGAAGACGGCTTCATGCGGCCCGAAGACGACCTGAGCCTCGGGCAGTGGGAGGTGAAGGCGGGGCAGTGGCGCCTGCACTCGGTGCAGGAGGACGTCGAGGATGTGGACCTGGGCCGCCTGCCGGCCGAGCGAAGGCCTCAGAGCGAACGCAGCGCCAACCCCTTCTCGCTGAGCGCCCGCGCCGAGGACTGGGGCTTGCTCACCACGGGCTACTGGTTCTGGGACGACTACAGGGCAGAGGTCTCGCTGAGGGACGCGGGAGCGGCGGCGACGGGACTGGCCTTCAACGTGGGCTCGGCGCAGGACTTCTTCCTGCTGCGCTGGGAGAACGGGGCCGAGGTCCTGGGGCCCACGTGCATCCAGCTGCTGCGCGTGCGCGGCTCGGAGCGCACGGAGCTGGCGCGGGCCTGGGTCAACGGCGAGCAGGGGCAGTGGTATCGGCTGGGGGTGGAGACCTGCGGGCGCCGCATGCGCGCCCTGCTGGACGGGGCCGCGATAATGGACGTGCGCCACGACGAGTCGGTCGGGGGCCGGATCGGCCTCTACGTCGAGGGCGGCGACGAGCATCGGCAGGCGTTCTTCGATGACGTCGAGGTAGCGAGCGCGCCCGGCTACAGCTTCGACGACGAGCTCTGGCTGACGCAGCACGTCTCCTCACGCACTGGGCGGTGGGGAGTGCGGCGGGTGGAACGTCCGGCGAGGCCACCCAACTATGCGGCGACGCTTGAGAGCG
>LJUE01000189.1 GCA_001303885.1 Planctomycetes bacterium SM23_32
CTGTCTTGCCTTCCAGGCGCTGAACCGCTCCGCCAGCTTAGGCGTGAGCATGAACAGGCCCGGGAATCCCAGCGGCTCCGGCGTCGCCAGCAGCCACTGCACGCCTCGCCGGACTGCCCGCGACCTCGCCGCCGCACCGGCCTCGCGAAGGCGGATCAGGCTGTAAGCCGTGGTCACCACGTTCCCGGCCCAGCTTCCGTCCTCAAGCTGTTCATCGCAGATGCCCCTCCGGTAGGCCGCGAGGGCCGCCTGGTCCTCGGCCGTCATCCCGCCAAGCAAGTCGCGTCTGCCCAGGATGCCGGCCAGCCCGTCCATCGCGCGGAAGGGCGCCAGTGGGTCGCGCCGGAACCTGCCCATCAGCGGCAGCAGCCGCCTGAGGGCGCCCTTTGCTATCCCGTCCAGGCTGGTGTTGAGGGCGTACTCCCGGGTCACGATCAGGGGCTTGAAAGAGTCAACGACGGTTGTCCCGGGGACGGCTGTCGGGCGTTCGACGAGGTCGAGCTTCTTCAAGTACGCCTTGCCGTCGCGCTGCGACACGCAGGCAAGGTCGCCGGCCGCGAGGCCGAGCTTCTGGCGGGCCCACTCGGGCACCGGTGCCCTGGCTCCCCCCGTCGCCGCCGGGACCATCTCGACGGCGCATCCGTTCCGGAAGGCAATGCCGCCCCAGCCCCGGAAGTGCCTGCCCCAGTCCTCCTTTTTGATGCTGACCGAGCGACTGAACCGGCCCGTGACGACAACGCGCTCCCTGCTCGGCCGGGCCCGCTTCGACAGCATCTCCACCCACTTGCCGCCCGCCAGTTCTGTGCCCGTCGGCTTGTCTGGCACCGCTTCGCTCCTTCCGACTGACGTATGCCGGCTCACGGCATGGGGCCGACGTTGCCGAGGGCCCGCCAGATGTCGTTGCCGAACGGGTCCCTGGCCATGAAGTCGCCCCCGCCGCCCGGACCCAGGCCCATGCCGAGCCGTTCGCGCCCCTCTTCGTCTCTCAGGTTCAGCCCGACGCCCTCTGGCGCGGCGCCTATGCCGATTCGAACCACGCCGTTGGCGTCCGTCACGTGGCCGCCGGAGCCCTGCCCGTCGTCCCTGGCGCCCCAGCCCAGGCGGCCGACGCCCGCCGCGTCGAACACTTCCAGCCCCCAATAGGCTTCCGCCTCGGGCGCGATCAGCGACATGCTGCCCAGGGCCACGCGGTGGCGACCTGCGGCGTCCCTGAGGATGAGGCCGACGCCCTCCTCCCGGACCCCGAGCATGCCGCGCTCCTGGCCGTCGGCGTCCACCAGGCGCAGCGCCTGGACCTCAATCACGCTGCCGGCCTGCGCTTCCTGCGCTCGCGCCACGGCGCCGCCATCAAGCCACTGCACCAGGGCGCCTCCGGCGAATGCCGCACAGACCATCGCCACCACCGTCATCCCGCTCCCGGCCTTCCTCATGATCCTCATCTCCACCTGGCGTCATCGTCAATGCGGGCGAATAGTGCAAGAGCGCCGAACGGCACCGTCAAGGCTCCGCTCGGCCCTTCCAGCCGGCGGGGCGCGTTCAGGTGGCCTCGCCCGCCGAATCCAGAACTTGCAGCAACCGGGCCAGGGCCTCGAGCCCTTTCTCCTCGGCATCGCGCGCCGCCTCCAGGTGCGCGATCAACTCGTTCATCAGGTGGTCGTCTTTCAGGCGCGGCTCCCATTCGCCGTCCATCGGCAGGGCCTCGGCGACGGCGTTCAGGTTCTCGGAGACAGTCGCGTAGTCGGCCGCCGCGTCGGCGAAGAGCGGCGCCAGCTCGGGGTCCGCCAACCGCCCATCCGCTTCCTTGAGGAACTCCACGGCCAGCCGGCGGCACTCGGCCCAGTACTGGGCGTTGAACGACGCGCCGTGGGGGTTCGAGTCCGGATCGCGCAGCGCGGCAATCCACCAATCATACGCCCTGACGCCGCGCATGTAGGCAGCGTCGTCCGGGGTGCTGGCGGCCTGCTGCTGCATGTCCAGGGCGAACCGGATCGCGTCCCGGACGGCGGTCCGGTCGTCGGCCGGCTCAGTGGCGCGGATGGCGGCCACGTGCACGACGTCCACGATGCCCGTCGTGCCGAGGGCCTGCCACGGGATGGGTCCCTGCGACGAGTTGTCGAAGCCGCGGTAGTAGTAGCCGCCTTCGTCGTAGCCATGCACGACGAAGTACTCGCCCCCTCCGATGTCGAACGAGAAGCAGGGCGTCCCCTCGTCCAAGGCGCCTCGCACCATCTCCCAGGCGGCGCGCCTGGCGGCGTCGCGGTCCTCTGACGACTCGTCGGTCACCCTTTGCACCACGTAGCCTGCGTTGCGGGCCAGGGCGTCGAAGGACTCGCCGCTGTCCCAGACGAAAGGCGCGCTCGGGCAGAGCTGCTTGTTGATGTTCAGGGCGAAGGCGTAGCCGCTCGCACCGGCCAGCCACGGCCGGGAGACGTCGCGGCCCAGGTAGCTCAGGCCCCCTTCGATGCAGCCGAGGCGTGTCACCCAATGAGGCGGCCACCGAAGTCCGTCCAGCATCCTGCTGCCGACCTCTTCGTGGGCCGCCTGCGGTTTCTGTCCCAGCTGTTCGGCCATGTCCGCTGCCTCCTCCGGCGTAATGTCCTTCGCGATGATCTCGATGCCGTTCACCTCGGGGTTCTGCACCTGCTGCCGGAACTCGATGCGCAGGTCTCCCGCCGTCACCCGGACGGCGTCCACGCGCCGCACGACGGGCACGGCGAGTGCGCCGGCGGCGGCAAACGGGTCGAAGTCCTCCAGGGCGGGCTTGCCGTTGACAGTCACGGAGAACACGCGCCCGCCCTCGAAGGCCGCCCCATCGTAGGTCTCGGCGAAGTGGAGCCGCAGTGCGTAGTCGCCGTCGGGCAGCGCGAAGCTGTAGGCGCGCATTGAGTAGCGCTCCGAGCGGTAGACCTCCGGCGCGTCCGTTCTGTCAACGGCTAGGTCGGCGCGCCGGGCCGTCAGGCCGCCCACGGCGCCCCAGCCCGAATCCGGCGTCGCCCATCGGTCCGCGCGCCACCTGTGGCCCGCTGCGTCCACGTAGTCCTCTTCGGCGCCGCAGTTCACTCTCAGCACGATGTGCTCGTGTGCAGCCGCGGTGATCCCGAGCAGGGAGCAGCCCGTCAGTCCGGCCAGTGTCAGCGCCGGGACCCAGCCTCTCATGCGCGCCTCCTCGCTGAGCGTGTCTGAACGATCACGTCTGGCAGCTCGGGCAGAGGTAGCAGGAGCCGCCGAGGTAGCTGATCTTCTCGATGGCTGCCCCGCATTCGGGGCAGGGCTCGCCCTTCATGCGGCTGTCGAGGATCGGCCTGTAGCCGCCCGGCTCGCCGTGCAGGCCGCGCTCGGTGTCGCGTCCGCCGAGCCGCGCCGCCTCGGAGATGGTCCTGCGGATGGCGCGGAAGAGCGCCCGGCGCTCCCTGCCCGTGATGTCGGCCACCTTGCGCCTGGGGTGGAGTTTCGCGCGGAACAGGACGTCCTGCAGGTGACCGTTCCCTATGCCCGAGATCAGCCCAGCGCTGATGAGGAGGTACTTGACGCTGTCCTTGTCGGCGCGTTCGTAGCCTTCCACCATCTCCTTGAACCGCTCGTATGTGAACTGCTCAGCCAGCGGGGACAGCCCATGGCCTGCAAAGCGGTCGGCCGCCTCGGCGTCCGTCACGAGGTGCAGGAACCCCCAGCCCTGCACAGACACGGTGAGACACGTGGCATCCTCGAACCGGAGGATGAGCTGGCACCTGTGGGGCGACTCGTCTTCTGCCCCGTGCAGCAGGATGCGCAGGCCGCCGTCCCCGAGCAGCAGGGCGAAGCCAGGCTCGAGCGGAACGGCCACCAATGAACCCGACGCGGACGCTGTGCCGACCCTCTTGCCGGGCAGGATCCTGGCGTAATCCTCCCGGGGCCGGCTGTAGAAGGCCCACTTGTGGGGGCTGTTGCCGCAGTTGCCGGACTGCACCGTCTTGCCCGCTAGCTTGTCATTCATCTGGCGGGCGATGGCCAGCGCTTCGGGAAGCTCCATCATGGCGCCTGGCTCCGGTCTGGGAGAGGCCCAGCACCGGCCAGCGCCGCTTCGAGCTGGTCCAGGGCCGCTGCGTAATGCCCGCGGGCCAGGGCCAGCAGCTGCGCAGCCTGCGCCTTGCGCTCCGCCTCTGCGGCCTGATCGTCCGTGACGGCGGCAACGCAGCGGTCCAGTGCGTCGGCGTCAGAGGCGAACTCCTCAGCAGCCCGGTGCAGGTACTCCCGCGCTGCCGGATGCCGCGGCGCTATCTCAGCGAGGAACTCCGCCGCCGCCCGGTGGCGGCTGCGAGTCACATCCAGGCAGTAGTCCCAGCCTGCGGGCGGGTTCTGCATCCACCAGTCGTAGACGCCGAGCCCGTTGCGGAACCGCCAGTCGCCCGCCTCTGTGCCGTTGGGGACGCGGTCCTCGGGCGTGCGCCCGTGGCGAACGGCCTCCTGGAGCGCGGCCAGTTCGGCGGCAAGCGCGTCGAACTTGCCGACCTTCTCGCCGATGAAGAGCGCCCCGAGGGGAGGGCAGATGTCCGTGCAGGTCGCCGTCCGGCCCTCGGGCGCGCTCACGCAGTCCTCGCCGCGCATGTCGCCGTAGGAGCCGCGCCCGTAGAACAGCTCCTTCTCGTCGTCGAAGCCGCAGACCACGTCCCACTCGGCGTTCGTGAACGCGTGCCAGACGATGGCCGGCCGGCCGGCGCGAACCTCGTCCTTCACGCGCTCAACGACCTTCGGCACCTCGGCCTCGATGTCCGCCCCCTCCTCGTTGAGCGGGACGTACTCGACCTCGTATCCGAGCAGCCGGATCAGCTCCTCCGGGCTCATGGCGGCACTGCACGTCGGCGCGCAGGGGCACGGGCCGGCCAGGCGGAACGCCGCACCGGAGACGCCCTGGACGTAGGCCGGGGAGAGGTCCTCGCCCCGCTGCGCCAGCACAACGCGCACGCACTCGAACATCGGGTCCGTCACGCGGTAGTGGTCCACGTCTTCGATGATCATGGTCTCGCCCATGGCTGCAGAAAGGCCGAGGACTGACAGCAGCAGGACCAGTTCCGGTCTGGGTATTCGCACGGGCATGACGTCGGCGTCTCCTTCGGGCCGCGGCCCGGCAACCGGGCAGCGGACGGGGTTCACGGCGCCCCGACACAGTGACAAGCCCGCACACCATAGCGCCGAGGCACGCCGCCGTCAACCCGGATCGGACGCCGCCGGCGGGGTCCCGTGGACGCGGTTGTTGTGCTCCATGTAGCTGCGGGTGGAGAGGCGGAAGATGTCGTAGCTGCCCTCGCCGTCCTTGGCCTGGTGCACGAGGGCGAACGTCAGCGGGGAGCCGGTCCGCGCCACGGCGTCATACGCGCCGGTCACGACCGC
>LJUE01000190.1 GCA_001303885.1 Planctomycetes bacterium SM23_32
CAGGTCGCCGGTGCGCGACTCCACGGCGCCGCCGCTGAGGAACAGCAGGCTCTTGTAGATGGCGTTGTTGATCATGTGGAACAGCCCGCCGGCCACGCCCACCGGCACGCCCGTGCCGATGCCCAGCACCATGTAGCCCACCTGGCTGACAGCGTGGAATGAGAGCAGGCGCTTCAGCTCGTGCTGAACCATGGCCATCATGACCGCCGCGATGATGGTAATCACGCCGATCGTCATCAGCAGTATCTTCAGCCCCAGCGTCAGCTCGAAGAAGCTCAGCGACACCCGCGCCAGCAGCACTATGCCCAGCAGCTTGTCCAGCGAGGCGGGCAGCAGCGCCATGGTGGGCACGGGGGCGTGCTCGGCGGCCGCCGGGATCCACGTGTGCAGGGGCACGGCACCGGCCTTGGTCAGCGCGGCGATGAGGAACAGCAGGTAGAGGCCCACGCGGGTCCACCCCACGACGTGCACGCCGCCGCTGGCGCGCAGGAAGTCAATGCTCCAGTAGTTCGCCCCGCCGAGGGCATACAGCCCGGCGATGCCCAGGACCAGGGCCAGGTCGCTGAAGCCCAGCATGGAGAACGTCTTGGCCGCCCCCGCCCGCGCCCTGGGTCCGCCTACGCCGATCAGCAGGTAGAGCATGAGCGTGACCAGCTCCCAGGCGAACAGGAACACCACCAGGTGCCGCGTGCAGAGGGCGACGCTCGCGCCGGCCGTGGCCCAGAGCGCGAACGCGTAGAAGCGCGGCGTCTGCGTGTCGTCGCGCCAGTAGGTGAGCGAGTAGAGGATGACGCAGAAACCGAACAGCGTGGCCAGCAGGTTCACCGCGCCCATGAACGGCCCAACGCCGAAACGGAAGGCGGCGCTCAGGCCCGCCGAGAGCGGGAACAGGCCCTCGTATCCGAGCGGCCCGGGGGCGCCCTGCCACAGCATGGCGGCCATGATGAGCGCGCCCAGCGAGCAGAGGGTGGCCAGCGGCCCGGCCGTCTTCCTGTTCCACAGGCCGAACAGGTATGCCAGCCCGCCGCCTGCCGCCAGCAGCGCTACCGAAAGCAGGTACAACTTGCCGTAGTAGCCCATGCAGCTCTCCCGTTGTGCCCTTCCGCCGCCCTCTCGGGGCGCCGGCTAAAGCTGCTTGCGTATCTCTTCGGTCTTCTGCCGGGACAGCTTGACCAGGTCGGCGAAGTTCATCAGCTCCTCGCCCGTGTCCCTGTCCGCCACGACGGCCATGCGCTCCGTGCAGCTGTAGCACGGGTCAATGGAAGCCAGCGTGATGGTCACGTCCGCGATGGGCTGGCCGATGCAGCTCGCGCGGAACGTGGGCACGTTGTTGAAGCTGGGGGCGCGGATCTTGTGGCGCTCCGGGCCGGCCCCGCCGTTGCTCTTGACGAAGTGGAACGTCTCGCCCCGGGGCGCCTCCACGTGGCCGACGCCCTCGCCGGGCGGCACCTCCTTGACGCTCGCCTGCACCGGCCCCTCCGGCAGGTCGCGCAGGGCCTGGCGCAGGATGCGGATGGCCTCCTTGGTCTCCAGCAGCCGCACCACCACCTTGTCGAAGACGTCGCCGTTCTGACAGGTCATCACGTCCCAATCCACGCGGTCGTAGGCGGCATAGGGGTCGTCGCGCCGCACGTCGATCGGCACGTTGGACGCCCGCGCCGTCGGCCCGCACGCGCCGAGGGCCCGGGCGTCCTGCTCGGTGAGCACGCCCACGTCTTTCAGCCGCAGCGAGAGGATGGGGTCTTCCAGCGCGGTGGTGATGAACATGTCGAGCGGCCCCTCGATCTCGTCGAGCCGCTCGCCGACGAACTTGACCATCTCGGGCGTGAGGTCCTTGCGCGACCCGCCGACCGTGTGGTTCGCGTAGTTGATGCGGCTGCCGGTGACCACCTCCAGGGCGTCCAGGCACGGCTCACGGTAGCGCCAGGCCCACATGAACACCGTGTTGTAGCCGATGAAGTGGCCGGCCAGCCCGAACCAGAGCAGGTGGCTGTGGATGCGCTCCAGCTCGTTGATGATGGTGCGCACGTAAAGGGCGCGCTCCGGCACCTCGACCTCTGCTATCTCCTCAACGGCCTGCACGTAGGCCAGGGGGTGCGAGGCGGAGCAGATGCCGCAGACGCGCTCGACAACGTAGGGCACCTGGTCCCACGTGCGGTTCATGGACACCCCCTCTATGCCCCGGTGGTTGTAGGAGATGCGCGCGTCCATGTCCACCACCGTCTCGCCCTCGCAGTAGAGCTGGAAGAACTCCGCCTCCTCCTGCAACGGGTGATACGGTCCTATCGGTATCAGCGTCTTATGCGTCATTCTTCTTGTCCCTGCGCAGCGGGTAGACGCCGTCCGGCCAGTCGTCGGCCAGGATGAGGCGCCGCGGGTCGGGGTGCCCGTCGAAGACGATCCCCACCAGGTCGTTCATCTCCCGTTCGATCCAATCGGCGGCGGGAACGACCGGCGTGATGGACGGCACCACGGGGTCGCCCTTCGGCGTGCGCTCCCTCATGTTGATGACCAGCCCCACTGCGTCGCATTCGAAGTGGTAGACGACTTCCAGCTCTTCGCCTATGTCCGTGCCGGTGGCAGTGGCGAAGCGCGCGCCGAAGTCCTCGAAGAGCATCCGCGCGAACTCACGCGCGTCCTTCTTGTCCACGGCGATGTAGACGCGCTTGGGGCGCGGGCGGTCCCAGCCGAGCGGCACGTCCCCTGCCAGCTCCTTCAAGCGCTGGATGGTCTGCTCAAGGTCCTCGGCCACGTTCAGCTCCCCGTCAAAGGTCCTGCAACGCCTTGGCGATCCCGGCGATCATGGCCTCCGGCTTGGGAGGACATCCCGGGATGTAGATTATCTTCGCGTCGGGGTCCACCTCCCTGATGACTTCGTCCACGGGGCCGGCGAAGTGCCACGCGTCGTGGAAGATGCCGGCCGTGCATGCGCAGGCTCCCAGGCACACCACCAGGCACGGCTTGGCCGTCTGGCGGTATATCTCCTGCAGGCGCGGGCGCGCCTGCCTGGTGCATATGCCCGTCACCAGCAGCGCGTCCGCATGGCGCGGCGAGCAGGCGAGCAGCACGCCCAGCCGCTCCACGTCGAACCGAGGCGTCAGCAGCTCCAGCACCTCGATGTCGCAGTTGTTGCACGCGCCCGTGTTGACGTGATAGACCCAGGGCGACTTCTTCAGCCCCCAGAGCTTCACCTTGTCCAGCACTGACATCTTGGCTTCCTCTGTGCGCCCCCTATGCGTAAGCGCTCAGCACGGAAGCGATCACGGCCACGGGGGTCACGATGAACCAGAAGAACTTCATCGCCTGTTCTATCCGCAGGCGCGGATTGGTGTTGCGCATCAGGACGACAACGACCAGCAGCACGACGACCTTCAGCGGCGTGGCAAGCAGCCCCCAGCCCCTCAAGCTCACCCCGCCCCAGAAGACGGTGATGATGAACAGGGGCAGCACGAACAGCAGCATCGCCCGCATCAGCTTGATCATGGCCAGCGCCGGGCCCGAGTACTCCAGGATCACCCCGCCGGTCAGCTCGGTCTCCGCCTCGGGCTGATCGAACGGCACCACGCCGAGCTTGGCCTGCATGACGGCCATCGCGCAGAGCAGCGCCAGGAACCCGGCCAAGCTGCCGGCGACCGCCCCGTTCTGCTGGGCCTGCAGTATGGCGGAGAGCTTGAAGCTGCCGGCCAGCTCGAAGCCAGGCCTCGAGAGCGCCCGGCCGGCCGCCACGATGGCCGGCACCATGGCAAGGACGAAGGGCAGCTCGTAGCCGATGACCAGCTTCATCTCGCGCCCCGCCCCCACGGCGCCGTACGGGTTCCCACTGGCCGAGGCGCCCAGGATCAACACCAGCGAGGGGAACGTCAGGAAGTAGATGACCACGATCAGGTCGCCCACGAAGCTCGCATCGGGGTTGATGGCCACCGCCCACAGGATGGCGGCAGCGGCGCAGACGCCCGCGAAGCCCAGCACCGGCGCCAGCAGGAAGGGCCACAGCGACGCGCTCTCAGAGACGACCGTCTCCTTGCCGAGCAGCTTCACGATGTCGGCCAGGGGCTGGTAGACAGGCGGCCCCTTGCGCCACTGGATGCGAGCGGTGACCAGGCGGTCCACCCACGAGAACAGCAGCCCCAGCACAATGCTGCCGAGGACGGCCGCCACCACGATCAGGATCGTCTGCATGAGCGTCGGCTCTAAACGGTTCGGTGAAGGGTTCGCCCGCTCAGGAGCGTGTAGCCCGCCTCGGGCACGCCCTGGGCAATCTCCAGGAACTTCAGCGCGCCCGACGGACACACGGCCACGCACCGGGGCAGCAAGCCCTGCGGCGTGCGGTCGGCGCACAGGTCGCACTTGGCCACCTCGTTGCGGACCATCTCCATCTCAATCACGCCGAACGGACAGGCCAGCGCGCAACTGCGACAGCCCGTGCACCTGACCGGGCTGCGCCGGACGATGCCGGCCGCGTCAACGTACATGGCATCCGCCGGGCAGGCCGCCACGCAGGGCGCCTCCTCGCACTGCCTGCACACCGCCGGCATGGCCGAGCTCCCGGCGGCCTCCTCGTAACGCAGCGCCGGGAACTCCAGGTGGCTGAGGAAACACGCCGCGGCGCAGCTCTTGCAGCCGATGCACCGGGCGGTGTCAACCACCAGCTCCTTCTCAACCGTCGTCGTCGCCTCTGCCATGTAAACGCCTCGCTGCGCGGGGCTCACGCCCTCTTTATGCCCACCACGGCAGGCGCCGGCTCCATCCTCCGCTCGCCGTCCTGCCAACGGATCAGCTCCCTCAGCGTCGGCCAGTGCTCCGGCACGGCAACGACGGCCCCCTCCTGCTCGGGCAGCCCCTTGCAGGGCAGCGTCGCCCCCGAACCGTTGCCCAGCGTCACCAGCCCGCCCGCCGCCACGCCCAACTCCCTGGCCAGGAGGCCGCTCACGATGGCCCGCTCCTCGCCGGCAAGCCGCCGCTGCCAGCTCGCGCCGGCCAGCGACAGCCCGCCCAGATAGCCCTGCGGCTCCGGCGAACCCACCACCGCCGCCTGCCCCTCCAGAGGCTCGGCCGCAGACAGGATGCTCTCGTCAATCAGCTCGTCCGTGGCGGCAGCCGGCGCCTCGGCCGACATCAGCTCGTCCACCGAGCACGCCCGCACCGGCCCTGCCCCGCCATGCACGGCAGCGCGCATCATCAACTCGCTCACCGTCAGCACCGTCGGCTCCTTGGGGAGCCACGCGACGAAGCGCGCGGGTTCGCCCGAGGAACTCAGCACCGTCCCCTCCTCCTGCCACGGCAGCGTGAGCGGCACCACGGCATCGGCCGCATCGCCGAACGCGCAGCGCAGCGAGCCGGC
>LJUE01000191.1 GCA_001303885.1 Planctomycetes bacterium SM23_32
ACCGGCGCGCGAGCCCCCCCTACGCCGCAGACGGAACGGGCACCGCGCGGCGGAAGGCGCCGGCGGCGTTGTTGCGGCCGTCCGGCGGCGGCGCGAAGACGCGTACGGCCGCCGCCCCGGCCGGCAGCTGGAGCGTCCGCTCGTCGGTGTAGACGTAGCTCTCCTCGCCGTCGGCGCCGAAGAGGACGACCTGTCGCCAGTAGGCCTCCCGGAAGTCCACGGCCCTGTGCGCCCCATCGAGGGTCAGCTCCAGCCCCTCCGCGTCGCAGCTTGAGCGCCACGTCAGCTCGACCGCTTCGGCGCCCTCCCCCACCGGCGCCAGCACCTCGACAGGATGCCGGAACTCCTGCCACTTCATCACGTCGCGGTAGACGTCGAGCGCCGGCCGGCTCGGGACGACGTCCTCCAGCCGCTCATACTCCGGCTCGTGCAGCAGTCCGAGCCCGCCCCGGTCGGTCAGCTCGTAGTGGACGATGCTGGCGATCACGTCGGGATTCGCAGCGAACCAGACGTAGCACTCATAGATGAGCTGGGCGCGGACCTGGGGACCGTGGATGTCCTCGTCGTAGTTGAACTCGCCCAGGTCCACCCGCGTCGGCTCGCCTCGCAAGGCAGACATCTCCTCGTGGAAGGGCCGGAACTCCCGCTCGCACAGCTCCCAGGTCGTGCGATAGACGGCGTGGTCGCGCGGGGGATGGGGCCGGCCGATGATGGGCGGGTCCTTGATGCGGTGGCCGGGCCAGCCGTAGTGCAGCGACCCGTAGCAGTCCACGCACATGAGCGTGCCCGGCTCCTTCATCATCGGGCCGAGCATGTCGTCCCGCGCGTAATCGCCGCGGGCGCCACAGACGACGAACCGCAGGCCCGGCGCGACGGACGCCATGGTGCGCTTCGCCCGGATGAAGAAGTCGCTGATCTCCTGGTAGGTGCGCCGGGCCTCGTCGGGGGGCATCCTGGCCACGTTCTTCGCAAAGCGGAACCACCCGTTGCCGGCTGCCTCGTGGTTGAGCCTCAGCTCCATGGGGCAGAAGTCCCTGAGCATCTCGGCGATGCGGACAAGGTCCTCCTCCGGCGTGTCCGTGTCGGCCGTCAGGGTCAGGCGCACGTCCTGGCCGTAGCGCCGCACGTCCTCCATCTGGCGCACCACGTCGTTGCGCGGGTCCTCGACGTCGAAGGAGTAGTAGCCGTCGGTCCAGTCATTGAGGTCCCTCAGCGGCGTGTCCTCGGTGGCGTCGGCCGGCGAGTGGCGGTAGTGGTAGACCTCCTCGCTGAACAGGCGCCGCTCCGGCCAGAAGGTCTGCTTCGGGTAGTAGCAGGACATCAGGTTGACGCCGGCGTGGGGGGCGCCAATCCACTTCAGGGCCATCTGCTGGGGCATGTAGGTGGAGCGTTCGCTGCCGTCGCTCACGTAGAGCCGGATGACCGGCTCGCCCCGCCTGATCCTGCGCACGTCCATGGGCGCTCCTCCCGGGCCGTCACGTGATGGTCGGCACGGGCACCTGTGTCCGGAAGCCGCCGGCGGCGTTGTCGCGCCCCTCGGGCGGCGGGGCGAAGATGCGCACGGCCTGCGTGCCGGCCGGCAGTTCCAGCGCCGCCTCGTCCCCGTAGACGTAGCTCTGCTCGCCGTCGGCGCCGAGGAGCACGACCTGCCGCCAGTAGCTCTTGCGGAAGTCCACGGCCCTGTGCGCCCCGTCGAGGGTCAGCTCCAGCCCCTCGGCGTCGCAGCTCGAGCGCCACGTCAACTCGACCCTCTCGGCGCTCTCCCCCACCGGCGCCAGCGCCTCGACGGGATGGCGAAACTCGTCCCACGCCATCACGCGCCGGTAGACGTCGGTGACGATGTTCTCCGTCACGTCCTCCACGTCCCCGTATGCCCTCTGGCGGAACAAGCCGAGCCCGCCCATGTCCGTCAGCTCGTAGAACGTGATGCTGCCGATGATGCCGGGATGGCGGCGCAGCCACTCGTAGCACTCGAAGACAAGCTGCGCGCGGATCTCGGGGCCGTGGAAGTCCTCGTCGAAGTCGAGCTCGCCCAGGTCAATGCGCGCCGGCTCGCCCCGCACCTTCGCGATGGCGGCCTGGAAGGGCCGGATCACCAGCTCGCACAGCTCGTACGGCGTCAGCGCGAAGCCGCCGAACTCGTGGAAGGCGAACTTGCGGATGATGGGCGCCTCCTCCACGGCGTGGCCCGGCCAGCCGCAGTGCAGCGAGCCGTACTGGTCGAGCGAGACGACTATGCCGGGCAGCTTGTACATCAGCCCCAGCTCGTCGTCCCCCAGGTGCGGCAGTGCGTCGGCCGATATCTCGCCCTTGGTGATGCGCTCGCCCGGGCCGTTGTAACAGCCCACCATGGTGACGTTCGGCGCCAGCCGGCCGAACAGCTCGTGGACGCGGATGAAGAACTGGCTGATCTCGTAATAGGTGCGCCGCGCCTCCTCGCCCGCCATCTGGCCGACGTTGCGGGCGAAGCGGAACCAGCTGCAGCCGTTGGCCTCGTGGTTGAGCCGCAGCTCCATGCGGCCGAACTGCTTCAGGACGTCGGCGATGCGCTCCAGGTCTTCGGCGGGCGTGTCGAGGTCGGCGGTAAGCGTCAGGCGCACGTCCTGGCCGTAGCGCCGCACGTCCTCCATCTGCCGCACCGCGTCGTTGTCGGCGTCCTCGATGTCGAAGGAGTAGTAGCCGTCGGTCCAGTCGTTGGAGTCGGTCAGGCGGGTGTTCTCGGTCTGATCGGTGACCGACCAGCGGTAATGGGGCACCTCCTCGCTGAACAGACGCCGCTCCGGCCAGAAGGTCTGCCTCGGGTAGTAGCAGGACATCAGGTTGACGCCGGCGTGCGGGGCGCCCAGCAGGCCGACGGCCCGGCCCTGAGGCATGTAGGTCGAGCGTTCGCTGCCGTCGCTCATGAACAGGCGGATGGCCGGCTCCTCCCGGCGGACCTTCGTGATGGTCGCTGCGAGCATGGCGCGGTCTGCTCCCTCCTGGAACGGGAAAGCCGGTAGTATAGGCGCGGCGCGCAGGCCCTTCAAGGAAGGGGAAGCGGCCCTCCGCCCGGACCGGCCCCGGCGTGGTGGGGCATCCGCCGGACCCAAGCCTTGACAGCCGGCGGGCCTGGATTCACAATAGCGCCGGAACCGGGGAACTTCTACGGGGTGACGCCGATGGCAGTGCCCAGATTCATCATTGACTGGCGGCGCTTCATCCTCCGGCCGCTGCTGGTGATCGCCCTCCTGGCGGCCGCCGGCGTGCTGGTCGTCCTGAAGCTGCGGCCCGAGCCAGAGCACGTCTGGCAGGAGGGCGAGCTGGCCCTGGCCAGCCCCGAGTGGCTGCACGGCGACCCGATGCCCATTCGCTTCACGGCCGACGGGGCCGACAAGTCCCCGCCCCTGATGTGGGGGAACGTGCCCGAGGGCACTGTGAGCTTCGCCATCGTCATGGAGGATCCCGACGCGCCGCTGGGAACGTTTACCCATTGGCTGATCTGCGAGATCCCCTACTACGTGAGCAACCTGCCCGAGGGCATTCCCAGGCGGCCGGAGGTGCAGATACCCGTGGCGGCAGCGCAGGGGATGAACAGCTTCCAGAAGATGGGCTACGGCGGCCCGTCGCCGCCGCCCGGCGAGAGGCACCGCTACTACTTTCGCCTCTACGCGCTGGACGAGAAGCTGGCGCTGACCGGCGGCTACAACAAGCACCAGCTCCGGGAGGCCATGGACGGCCACATCCTGGCCGAGGCGGAGCTGATGGCCACCTACGAGCGCTGAGCGCCGCCGCTGGCGGCCGGGCTGGCCCGCCGCTCGCGCAACAAGGCCGTCTGGCTTTCGCGCCGCGCTGGCGTGTATAATGCTGCCCTGAGCAGAGATTGCCGGTGCGGGGGATGCGGCAATGAAGCTGCTGCATAAGCTCATCCTCACCTTCACGGTCCTGGCTTTCCTGCCTCTGCTGCTGATGACGGGCGTCCTGCTGGGCAGCCAGAAGCAGCGCCTCATGGACATCGGCCGCGAGCACGTGCGCATCCTGGCCGTCAGCACCGCCGAGCGGGTGGACCTGCTCATCGAACGGACCGTGGAGCAGGCAGAGCAGCTCGCCCTGAGTCGTCAACTGGTGGCCGAGCTGGAGGCCGCCAACGCCGCCTACGCGGGCATGGACAACCAGGCCGTCGAGGCCCTTATGTTCGAGCGCGACGCCGAGTGGCAGCGAGCCGGGGGCCCCGAGGCGCCGCCGGTGCGCGCCCGCCTGGAGAACCCCGCCGCCGACCAGCTCCGCTCCTTCCAGAGGACGGCCCCCCGGCGCTATGCCGAGATCATGCTCACCGACCGCCGCGGCGGCCTCCACGCCGCCACGAACCTGACCACCGACTACTACCAGGCCGACGAGCACTGGTGGCAGGTGGCCTGGGGCGAGGGCCGGGGAGCGACCTTCGTCAGCGACATCGGCTTCGACAAGAGCGCCGGCGTCTTCTCGCTCGACGTGGCGACGGCTGTGCGGGACGCCTCAGGCGAGGTGGTCGGCGTCCTCAAGATCTCCCATGACGTGCGGGCGCTCTTCGAGATCCTCCGCCAGCTCAGGGTGGGCGAGACGGGGGCCGGTCGCGTGGTCAGCTCCGACGGCAAGACCGTCTTCGGGGGAAGCGGAGCCACGGGCGGCCTGCGGTTCGACACGGCGACGATGGCCAGAATGCTGAAGGAGGGAACGGGCGTGTTCGTGGGTCGGCCGCCCGGGACGGAGGACGACCAGGTGGTCGGCTTCGCCCTCCTGCGCAGCACCTTGCCGCAGCTGCGCCCGAGACAGGACGGCGCGCAGTGGTTCGTCGTGGTCAGCCAGGACGCCGCGGAGGTCTATGAGCCCTCGCGCAGGGCGCTTGCCTGGAGCGTGACGGTGCTGCTGCTGCCCCTGGCGGGACTGGTGCTGCTGGCCATCTACCTGAAGGGGCGCCTTGTGGAGCCGATCCGCGCGCTGTATTGGGCGTCGGAGCAGGTCGCCGCCGGGCACCTTGACGCGCGCGTGCAGATCGAGCAGGGCGACGAGATGCAGGAGGTGGGCTACCAGTTCAACCGCATGGCGGCCGCCCTGCAGCGCCACGAGGAGGAGCAGCGCGTCGAGATACGCCGCCGCACCGAGGAGCTGCGCCAGAGCGACATTCACTCGCGCCGGATGAGAGAGGCGATCTCGGCCCAGATGAGCAACATCTCCGAGGGCATGCTGGCGGCCCTGGACGAGATGAGGACCGCCTTCGAGCAGGGACTGGGCGGCGAGCGGAACGCCGCCCTCGCCGGCGACGCATGGGGCAAGGTGCGCGCCTACACCGAGGACCTCAGCGATCTG
>LJUE01000192.1 GCA_001303885.1 Planctomycetes bacterium SM23_32
GCATCGAGCATGAGTTCGATGTTCTCCCGCGGCCCCGACGAACCCACGGCCAGCCGGAACCCCTCGGCGTCGAGTGCCTCGATCAGCCGTACGACCCCCGGCAGCGGCTCCAGCTCCCGGCGCAGGATGTCGCGGAAGGCAGCCTCCTTCAGGCGGTCAATCTGCTTCAGTTCGTCGTCCGGCACGTCGCGGTGGAACAGGTCGGGGATGATCTGGTGGTTGGGGCGGCCGAAGGTGCGCTCGAAATCCTCCCAGGAGACCTCGGCGCCCCACTGGCGCGCCGCCACCTGCCAGCTCTCGTAATGGGCCCGGGCAGTGTCCGCCAGGACGCCGTCCATGTCGAAGATGACGCCGCAGTCCTCGTAGCTCACCACGCTGCTCCAGGGATGCGGGGAGCCGGCAGGCCTAACGGGCACCGACAAGGAGCCGGAACAGCTTGAACGGGGCTATGACGGGCAGGAAGATCACCCTGAGGACGGCCCGCACGCCGCGGCCGAGTTCCGTCCAGTCAAGCAGCAGGGGGCTGGCGATGAACATGCTCGAATAGGTCCCGACGACCACGCCCACGGTGAGGGTCAGGGCGAGCCCCTGCAGCACCGGCCCGCCCATCAGGTAGAGCACAACCACGACCGCCAGGGTGGTCACCGAGGTCAGGACCGTGCGGCTCAGGGTCTGGTTGATGCTCATGTTGATCAGGTCGGGGCTGACCCGCCTGCGGCCGAGCGTCGCCATGTTCTCGCGGATGCGGTCGAAGACCACGATGGTGTCATTAAGGCTGTAGCCGAGGATCGTGAGGAACGCCGCGACAGTCGTCAGGTTGATCTTCACGTCCCCGAACACGCCGGCCCAGTCCGCCAGCGCGATCAACCCGGCGGTGATGAGGAGGTCGTGCACCAGCGCTATCACGGCCGCCACGCCGAAACGGAACGCGTGGAAGCGCATGGCCACGTAGAGCACGATGATGACCGAGGCAAAAACGACAGCCAGCAGCGCCCGGCCTTGCATCTCCTCGGCCACCTCCTTGCCGATGCGCACGATGCGCTGCACGGGGCGCGACTCGCTGAAGGAGGCGACGATGCGTTCCTGAATCTGGTCCGCCTTGTCGGCCGGCAAGGACAGCGTGAGCTGCGAGACGAGCGTGTCCGGGTCGTAGTCCTCCAGACCCACCACGATCTCCTCGGCGTAGAGGCCGATGCCCGAAGCGCCCAGGTAGTGCTTGACGTCGGCGAACGACATCGGCTCGCCCAGCGTCATGCGCACGAGCTTCCGGCCGGCGTCCTCCGCCCCTTCCAGAGGCTCCAGCTCGATCGTGCCGCCCGGGCGCGCCAGATGGCCGAACAGCTCCTGCATCTTCTGGCGCACCGGCTCGTAGCTGAAGTTCAGGCGGTAGGCCGAGCAGGGCTTGTCCAGCAGCACCACGTAGACGTCGGCCATGCCCTCGCGCTCGAAGATGGCGCGGATGTCCTGCTCGGAGAACTCCTTGGTCAGGCTGGCGGTCACGACCAGGTCGTCAATGTGCAGCTCAGGGACGCCCTGAAGCTGAGTGCCGGCGGGAAGCTCTTTCTGGAGCCGCTCCAGCACACCGCGGTCGGCCGTGAGCACGAAATCCGTCCCGGCCGTCCCGGCCGCCGTCACCTCGACCTCGGGGAACTGCCGGCGCTCCAGCTCGACGGCCAGCAGCTCGGGCTGGAGCGGCCGGTCCAGCCTGAAGTCCAGGCGCGCCGGCTCACCGGCCGGCCCCGCCTCCTTCAGGGCACACTCCAGGATGTCATAGTCGCTGCGCTCCAGCCCGGCCCACGAGAGCGCCTCGAGCATCCTGCTCCACAGCTCGCGGCGGTCCAGCAGGGGCGGCACTTCGCGCGGTCGCACGGCTACCTGCCGCGCGCGCTCCTTCTCGTCGGGCACGATCGTGCCGAGTCTCGGCAGGTCGTAGAGATCCTGTCCCTCGACCAGGGCCCTGCGGAGGGCCGTCTCCGTGACGGGGTCGGCGAGCTTCAGCTCCAGGGCCTGCTCGTCGTCGGCAACCTTCAACACGTCGCCCCTGGCCAACAGGCCGGCGGCGGTCAGCTTGCTCCGGAGGGCCTGCGCGACGGCCTCGGCGTCTATCCCCGTGCCTTTTATGCGCACGCCGAAGTCGGTGAGCCCCTCGGCGGTCGCCCCGGGGCTCTGTATGCCCTGGACCTCGGCGTCGGGGAAGCCGCCCTGCTCCAGCAGCGCGCGGACCTGGCCGACGGGGGTCGGCTTCGCCAGCGAGAGGTGCACCAGCGAGCCACCCGTGAAGTCAATGTCGTAGAGGTCGGCCCCCCGCATGAAGAACGCCGCCACGCCCACCCCGACCATAAGCACCGAGGCCAAATAGGCCGGCTTGCGGATGGCGACGAAGCCGATGTCGGGTCGGCCGAACAGCGAGAACATCTTGAACTCCTGCATCCACTCCCTGTCTATGAACGTCTCGAAGACAAGCCGCGTCACCGTCAGGGCGGTGAACATGCTGAGCAGGATGCCGAACGAGAGCGTCACGGCGAAGCCCTTCACGGGCCCGGTGCCGATCAGGTAGAGGATGACGGCGGTCAGCAGCGTGGTGACGTTGGCGTCAACGATGGTCGTGAAGGCGCGGTCGTAGCCGTTACGCAGGGCGACGCGTATGCCTTTGCCGGCGGCGGACTCCTCCCGAATGCGCTCGAAGATCAGCACGTTGGCGTCCACCGCCATGCCGACCGTCAGCAGTATGCCCGCCATGCCGGGCAGCGTGAGCGCGGCGCCCAGTATGCAGAGCACGCCGACGAGCAGGATCAGGTTCATGATCAGCGCGCCGTCGGCCACCAGTCCGCAGCCCATGTAGTAGACGCCGATGCCGACCAGCACCAGGAAGCCGGCCACGGCGAGGGCGCGCAGGCCCTTGCGGATCGAGTCGCGCCCGAGCTGGGGGCCGACGGTGCTCTCCTGGAGCAGCTCGATGTCCATCGGCAGGCTGCCCGCGCGGAGCACGTTCACCATGTCGTTGACCTGCTGCTGCGTGAAGCTCCCCGAGATCTCGCCGGGGCCCAGGATGCGCGTCCTGATGGTGGGAGCGCTCTTCAGCACGCCGTCCAGGATGATGGCCAGCGCCCAGCCCCGGTTGGCCTCGGTGATCTGGGCGAATCGTCCCGCGCCGACGGCGTTGAACCGGAAGCCCACGGCCGGCCGGCCGTACTCGTCAATGGTAGGGCGCAGACTTGAGGGGTCGAGGTACTTGCCCGTTATCTCCGCCTCGCCGCGCTTGACCAGGTAGAAGGGCCTCTCGGGCTTGCCTTCGAGGTGCATCCGCGTGAAGCCTTCGGGGATGCGCCCCTTCTCGGCCTCCTCGTAGTAGCGGACGAACTTGGCCTCTTCGGCTTGGCCGGCCACGGGCCGGGGCACGGCGACCTTGAACTCCAGCTTGCCCATCTTCTCCAGCCGCGTCTTGAGCTGCTCCACCTCCGAAGCTGTGGCCTGGGGCACCTGGATGAGGATGCGATCGCTCTCGAGCGGCTGGATGCGGTATTCCTTGACGTTGCTCGGGTCAATGCGCTTCTTCAGGATGTCAATCGTAGCGGCCGCCTGGCCGCTGATCTCCTGCCCCTTCTCGGGTCTCAGGCGATAGAGCAGCTCCGTGCCCCCTGCCAGGTCCAGGCCCAGCTTCACGCGGCTCTGCACCACCGTCGTCACCTCTTCCACGACGGTGCCGTCGTCTCTGCGCTCCACAAGGCGGCTCACGTCATCGCGGTTGCCGAGCGCAAGCGGCAGGAAACGCTTCCACGTCACGGTCTCGGACACGACGTAGTGCTGGCCCAGCTCAACGTTGTGCTCCTGGGCCTCCGCGGCGGTCCGCGCCACCTTCTTGGTGACGGTCTTCTTCTGAAGGGGGACGTCAACCGGCGGATAGCTCGCGTAGAGGGCAAGCAGCAGCGGAACAACCACCAGCATCGCCCACTTGGTCGCGCGACCCGACATAGCTCAGTCACTCTCTCGACGGGGGTAGAGGCGACGGCGCCCGGTAGGAGCCGAACGGCCCGGACGGCCTCTAGTTCGCCGTCCTGAGGCCGGAGAAGCCCCCAATGATACCACTTCAGGGCCACCAACACAAGCGCGGCAGGGCCGCCGCAAGTGACGGAGACGGCGCTCTACGGTATAATCAGCCCGCCGGCAGAAGCCCCCTGCCCCGGAGGCACCCCGTGACAAAGCTCTGCGTCCCCCTCACCCAGAAGGACACGGACTCGGCGCTGGCCGTCATGCACTCCCTGCCGCCCGAGGTAGAGCTGGTCGAGGTGCGCCTTGACCTGATGGAGAAGGCCGACCTGGAACGGCTCGTGGCGGCCAGGGACCGCCCTGTCATCGTCACCAACCGCCCGCGCCGCGAGGGCGGCGGCTATGGAGGCCCCGAGTCCGTCCGGCTTGCCACGCTTCGCCTGGCGGCCGAGCTCGGCGCCGACTTCGTGGACGTGGAGTCGGACGCCGTGGCCGACCTCGGGCCGCTGCCTGCCGGCGTGCGCAGGATCGTGTCGTACCACAACTTCCAGCGGACCCCGCCCGACCTGGAGGCCACGCTGCGCCGCATCCTGGAGCTGGAGCCTGACGTGGCCAAGGTGGCCGTGACGGCCGCCGACGCGGCCGATGTGGGGCCCGTGCTGGACCTGCTGGCGCGCTACGCCGCCGACAACGCGTTGATAGCCCTGAGCATGGGCGAGCAGGGGCTGTCCAGCCGCGTGCTGGCCGGCAAGTTCGACGCGTTTCTGACCTTCGCCGGCAGCGCGGCCGGCAGCGAGTCGGCGCCCGGCCAACTGCCCGTCGAGCAGATGCTGGGGATGTATCGCTTCCCGCAGATCAACGCCGACACGGCCGTCTACGGCGTCGCAGCCAATCCCGTCGCCCACAGCATGAGCCCCGCGATTCACAACGCCGCGTTCGCCGCCTGCGACGTGGACGCCGTCTACCTGCCCTTCAAGGTAACGGACCTCGAGGCGTTCGTCGAGGCGTTCGAGCCCCACGACCTGAAGGGTCTCAGCGTGACCATTCCGCACAAGGAGGCGATGTTGGGCCTGGTTGACGAGGCCGACGAGCTGGCCCGCGAGATAGGCGCCGTGAACACCGTGGCATGGCGCGACGGCCGCCGGCTGGGGCGGAACACGGACGTGGCCGCGGCCGTGTCCGCCATCGAGGAGGCCGTGCGCCGGGCCGGCCTGGGGGCGCTCGCCGACCGCAGCGTGCTGCTGGTGGGAGCGGGCGGCGCGGCGCGGGCCATCGCCTACGGGCTGCGCCGCAAGGCGGCGCG
>LJUE01000193.1 GCA_001303885.1 Planctomycetes bacterium SM23_32
TGGTCGGGCCGCTGAGCAGATCGTAGGTGTAGCTGACCCCGAGGCCGACCGACGTGAACAGCACGCAGAAGGCTACCGACAGCGCCATCATCTGCCACAGGCGCCGAGAGAAGTGACCTGCCACCGCCGCCGGCAGCGTCAGCAGCGCGATGACCATGACGATGCCCACCACCGGCACCAGCAGCACCACCGTGAGGGCCGCCAGGCAGAGCAAGAGCAGGTAGTAGACCTGCACCCTGACCCCGCGCAGCAGGGCGAACTCCTCGTCGAAGCAGACGGCCAGCAGCTTGTTGTAGAAGGCCACGCCGAGCGCCACCACGACGACGTCCAGCGCGCCGACCAGCCAGAGGTCGCGGCGCGTGATCATCAGTATGTTGCCGAACAGGTAGCTCATGGCGTCCACGTAGCCGGGCGTCTTCCAGATGAAGAGGACGCCGACGGCCATGCCGGTGACCCAGAGGGCGCCGATGACGGTGTCCTCGCGCTCGCGGGCGTACATGCTGACCAGCCCGATGATGAGGGCGGCCAGCAGGGCGGCGGCCACGGCGCCGTACATCGCGTGGAACCACTCCACGCCGAGCTTCTTCTGCACGTAGAGGGCCGGCCCGATGCCGCCGAGGATGCAGTGGGAGATGGCGCCGGCGATGTAGCTGATGCGGCGGGTGACCACGTAGGTGCCGATGATGCCGAACGCGACGCTCGCCAGCAGGCCGGCGATGAGGCCGTAGCGCAGGAACGGCACGGCGGGGTCCAGGAGGGCCTCCATGAACTCACCCATGGACGTGGCCCCCGTTGGGGAAGAAGCGGTCGTGGTGGACGGCCCGCACGTCGGCCCCGTAGATGTCTCGCATCATCTCGCCCGTGATCTCGCTGGTGGGGTGGACGACGACGCGGCGGTTCACGCAGATGACGCTCTGGACGATGTCGGCCACAAACCCGAGGTCGTGGGTGGCCATCAGGATCGTCATGCGCTTGTTCAGCTCCTGGAGTATCTCGTAGAGGCGGCTCTCGACGGCGACGTCCACGTTGGCCGTCGGCTCGTCGAGCAGGAGCAGGTCGGGTTCGCAGGCGAGGGCGCGGGCGATCAGCACGCGCTGGCGCTGGCCGCCGGACAGGGCGTTGAAGAGCCGGTCCGCCACGTCGGCCATGCCGACGTCCTCGAGCGCGTCGAGGGCCGCCCGCTTGTCGCTCCGTCCGTAGGGCCCGCCCCAGTGGCGCTCCAGCCGGCCCATGAGCACCACGTCCATGACGGTGACGGGGAACTGGGGGTCGTGGCGGGCGTATTGGGGCATGTAGCCGATGCGGCGGCGCGCCTCGGCGGGCGGCCGGCCGAAGATGCGCACCTGTCCCTGGTCGGGGCGCAGCAGGCCGAGCATGAGCTTCAGTAGCGTGGTCTTGCCCCCGCCGTTGGGACCTACAATGCAGGCCATCGCCCCCGCCTGGACCGTGAGGTCCACGTCCTCCAGCACGGTCGCCCCGTCGTAGGAGAAGGCGACGCCACGTATGGCGATGACGGGCTGGTCAGACACGGTCAGGATGCCTCCGACGGCGAGGGGAGAGGTCTACCTGAGGGCGGCCTCGACCTGGGCGGCCATCGTCTCCAGGTTCGCCAGCACGTCGCGCGCGAGCGGGTCCATCGGCACGACGGCCCCCCCGATACCGTCGGCGACGGACTGGGCGGCCCTCCGGTCGAACTGCGGCTGCACGAATATGATGTTCACCCCTTCCCGCCTGGCCCGGCCTATCAGCTCGGTGAGCTGCCGGGGCGTCGGGCTCTTGCCTTCGGCCTCGACGGCCACCTGCCGCAGCCCGTAGGCGTCGCCGAAGTAGCCGAAAGCCGGGTGGAACGTGTAGAAGGCGCGCCCCCGGCAGGGCGCGAGCACCTCCTGCACGCGGGCGTGGGTTCGCTCGATGTCCTCGATGAGCTCCTCCAGGTTCTCCTCGTACTCGGCGACGTTCGCCGGGTCGGCTTCCGCAAGAGCTCGGGCCGTGTTCCGCGCCATGACCTCCAGCAGGGGAGGTGAGAGCCATACGTGGGGGTCGGGCTCCGCCCGCTCCTCCTCGTCGTCGTCCTCGTCCGCGCCCTCTCCGTGTTGTCCCTCTTGGTGATGATGCGGCTCCATCATGCGCTTCTGGACGCCGGCCGCCATGTCCACCACGCTGAGGCGCGCATAGGCGCCCTCGATCTTCTCCAGCAGGCGCGTCTCGAAGGGCATGCCGATCTTCAGGTAGAGGCGCGCGTCGGCGAGGGCCATCATCTGCCGCGGGCTCGGCTCGAAGGTGTGGGGATCCTGCCCGGCCTGCACCATGAGGGCGACCTCCACGTGCTCGCGACCGATGCGCTCGACGAGGTAAGCCTGCGGCGGGATGCTGACGAAGACATCGAGGCGTTCGGCGGCGGCCGGCCGGGCCCCCGCCCAGAGCGCACAGAAGCCGATAGCCGCCATCCGGCCAAGCCGTTTCATGGTGGCCCCCACCTGAGAACAGCGCAGTCCTGCTCATAATGATACAGCATTCTCGTTAAGCCGTCAACGGCCGTTCCCCTGATCCACGGGGCACGCGGTTGCCCGTCCTGAGCTCCCGGGTGGGGGGCCCTCGAAAACCGGGACCGGCTCGTCCGGGCGGGCTCGTGGCCGCCGGCGGGCGGCAGGCCCCGGCTCCGGCGGGCACGTGCCTGGTGACGCAGATGGCCCTGCCTTCGGTCGGGGGCAGAGGGAGCTTGCGCTCGCTGCGAGAGGCGGCTATCATTATCAGACGTTATCACCACCAGCGGAGCGCGGCATGCAGCGCAACACGCGGCAGCGCGAGGCCATACGGCTGGCCTTCCTGGGCAATGCCCATCCCATGACACCCGCCGAAGTGAGGGAGACGGCCGAGGCGTACGCCGACGGCATCGGCATTGCCACCGTCTACCGGGCCCTGAAGCAGCTTTGCAGGGATGGCTGGCTGGTGCGGCTGGAGCTGCCGGGCGAGCAGGTATCCTACTATGAGCGGGCGCAGCAGCACCATCATCATTTCGTCTGCCGGCTCTGTCAGCGGCTCTCCAAGGTGGAGGGATGCCCGCCGAACTTGCGGGAGCTGACGCCGGACGGCTGTATGCTCGAGGACCACCAGCTGCTGCTGTATGGCGTCTGCGCGACCTGCCGTGGCGGTCAGGCCCCCTGAGCGTCCCCCATGCCTGTCGCTCTCTCCGCCGCTGCGGCACTTGATCGGATGTGAGCCCAAGAGCGACGAAAGCCGGGGCAGGCACGCGCGCACCGGAGGCGAGCCCCGCGTCCTGGCGGCGGCCACGGGCATGCACGGACGAGCCGGCCCCGGTTCTCGTGCAAGCGGTTCGGAGGTGAGCTCGGAGGTCTCCACTCGACGGCGCGTTCCGTTGGGCCGGCCCGTCGGGCGCCGAACTTGAAAGGCCGGGGGCCATGTCGTAGGCTTGCCGCCCGGCGGCTCCCTCTGGCAGGCGGCAACCATGAAGCGCATAGTGCTGGCATCGCCCGGCAGGCTGATGGTTCAGGAGGTGGAGCGTCCCGTGCCCGGGCCTGGCGAGGCGCTGGTGCGCGTCCGCGAAGTGGGCATCTGCGGGTCGGACATGCACCTTTACCGCGATGGGCGCATCGGCGACATCGTCCTCACGGGGCCGTTCGTGATCGGCCATGAGTGCACGGGCGTGGTCGCCGAGGTGGGCGAGGGCGTCGCGGCCGACCTGGCGGGGCGACGAGTGGCCGTGGAGCCGGCCATCCCCTGCGGGGGGTGCGCATGGTGCCTGGCCGGCATGCAGAACCTGTGCCCGACGATAGGCTTCCTGGGGCTGCCCGAGACGCCGGGCGCGTTCCGGGAGTGGCTGGTCCATCCCGCTTACCTGCTCGAACCGCTGCCGGACAGCGTCAGCGACGAGGCCGGCGTCGTGCTGGAGCCGCTGGCCATAGCCATGCACGCCGTGAAGCTGGCCAAGGTGCGGCCCGGTCAGCGCGTCGCCATCCTGGGCACGGGTGTGCTCGGCACGTGCATCCTGGCCGTCCTCGGCCTCTACCGCGCCCTGCGCATCGTGTGCGTGGACCTGCTGGCGGACCGGCTGGAGCGGGCGACGCGGATGGGGGCGGACGTGGCGCTCGAGCCCGGCGACGACCCGGACGAGGAGGTGGCTCGGCGCATCCGGGACGCAGTGGGCGGCGAAGGGGCGGAGGTGGTGTTCGAATGCGCGGGGGCGGCCCAGACCCTGTGGAGCATGTGCGAGGTGGCCGCGCCGGCCGCCCACGTGGCCGTCATCGGGAGCAGCCACGACGACAGGGTCATCTTCAGCTCGGGCACGGCGCGGCGCAAGGGGCTGACGCTGCGGTTCGTGCGGCGCAGCCTGCACACGCTGGGGGCGTGCATCGAGCTCGCCGCGCAGGGGGCCGTCACGCCGGCGGACCTGGTGACGCACACCTTCGGCGCCGGGCAGATCGAGGAAGCCTTTCGCACGGTGGACGGCTACCAGGGCGGTGTGCTTAAGGCCGTGGTGGACATGGAACGCTGGTAGGGCGCGGGAGCGAGTGTCGTCGGCGAGCGCAGGCGGGGGAGGACGCCATGGACCGCAAGTTCAGCATCGGACTTGACCTGGGCACGAACTCGGTGCGGGCCCTCGTGGCTGACGTCGCCACGGGGGAAGAGGTGGCAACGAGCGTCTGGCACTACTCGCGCGGCGCGGCGGGCGTGCTGCTCGACCCGAAGGACCCGCTGCTGGCGCGGCAGCATCCGGCCGAGTGGGTCGAGGGCGTGGAGAGGGCCGTGGCGCAGACGCTGCGGGAGGCAGCGGCGCAGGAGGGCTTCTGCGCCGACGCCGTCATCGGGGTCGGCGTGGACACCACGGGCAGCACGCCGTTGCCGGTGGACGCCTCCGGCCGTCCGCTCGCCTTCCAGGCGCGGTTTGCCGACGACCCGAACGCCATGGCGTGGCTGTGGAAGGACCACACCAGCCACGCGGAGGCAGAGGAGATCACCGAGGCGGCGGCCGAGCGGCGGCCGCGCTACCTGGCGAAGTGCGGCGGGACCTACTCCTCCGAATGGTTCTGGTCGAAGATGCTGCACTGCCGGCGGGCGGCGCCGGAGGTCTTCGAGGCGGCCCACACGTGGGTGGAGTGCTCCGATTGGGTGCCCGCCATGCTCGCGGGCGAGACCCGGCCAGAAGCCATCAGGCGGAACATCTGCGCGGCGGGCCACAAGGGCATGTTCAATCCGGGCTGGGGCGGCTACCCGGACGAGCATTTCCTGGCGAGCGTGGACG
>LJUE01000011.1 GCA_001303885.1 Planctomycetes bacterium SM23_32
CCGCCGATTCGGCAAGTACGTGCTGAAGCGCGTGCTCGGCCACGGTGACATGGGCACCGTGCACCTCGCCGAGGAGGAGCCCGGCCACAGGCAGGTGGCCGTCAAGATACTGCCCGGCACGTTGGCCACCAACGGCGAGTACGCGCGCCGTTTCCTCACCGAAGCCCGCCTGGCCACCCAGCTCGACCATCCGAACATCGTGGCCGTCTACGACTTCGGCCACGAGCGGGGCCACTACTACCTGGCGATGCAGTACGCCGAGGGCCAGAGTTGCCGCGCCAGGATCGCCATGGAGGGACGGCTGCCCTGGCGAGAGGCCGTCGGCATCACCGTGCAGGTGGCGCGGGGGCTGAAGGCCGCCGCCGAGCAGGGGATCATCCACCGCGACATCAAGCCCGAGAACCTGCTGATCGACGCCGACGGACGCGTGCGCATCACCGACCTGGGGCTGGCCAAGGAGATGGACGTCGTCGAGCCCCTGCCCAGCGACACCAGCCTCGGCACGCCCGACTACATGAGCCCCGAGCAGGTGAGCAACTCCGAGGAGGTGGACTTCCGCACCGACATCTACGCCCTCGGCGCGAGCTTGTTCCACATGGTCTGCGGCAAGGCGCCCTATACGGGCCGCAGCGCCTACGAGGTGATGGTCAAGCACGTCTCTGCCCCCCTGCCCTCGCCGCACAGGTACGTGCCCGACCTTCCGATGCCCGTCTGCGACGTGATGCGCAAGATGATGGCTCGCGACCCGGAGGACCGCTATCAGAGCTACGACGCGCTGATCGCCGACCTGGAGGCCCTCCTGGCCGACCAGCCGGTCTCCGCCCACCAGTTCAGCGACGAGAGCATGCTCAGCGTCAACGGCAGCAGCCGCAACGGCTTGACCGAGAGCGCGCAGCGCAGGCTCTGGTGGGTGGCTCTGGCCGCCGTGCCGGTTGCGGCCGGCATTGCCGTGCTGGTCTACCTCCTGGCAGCCCACTGAACCTCCCCGTCGTTCGACGGCCCGCCCCTGCTGCCCTATAATGGACGGCATGCTCGGCCCGTGCCTCTCGCACGCGGCCTTCCTTCATTCAGCGATCGGGGGTGACGCCATGACTCTTCGCATAGCCCTGGCCGTCCTGGTGGGCGGCGGCATCGGCCTGGCCGTCGGCTCGCTCGGCAAGAGCGCGGGCGGGCAGTGCTTAGTCCTGTGCAACCCCTACGTCTCCACAGTCGTCGGCGTGCTTGTCGGCCTGATGCTGGCCCGAGCTCTGGAGCCGACCGACCTGACGCCCACCAGCAAGAACGTGCTCGTGATCGAGGGCCCGGACGCCCTCGAGGCGGCCGTGGCGGGGAGCGGCAAGGTGGCGCTGGTCGAGTTCTACACGGTCCGTTGCCCGGCCTGCCGCCGCCAGATGTCGGTGCTGGGCGAGGTGGCGGATGACTTCGTCGGCCGGGCCACCATCGCCGTGGCCAACGTGGGACACGTGCGGGAGGTGGCTCGCCGCCTCGACGTCAGCGGCGTGCCCACTTCCTTCGTTCATCTTCCACGACGGCGAGCCGGTGGAGAGACTGGAGGGCTTCCACGGCAAAGCGAAAGTGACCGAAGCCCTGGAGCGCCACCTGCAAGCGGCGGCCGAGCCGCCCGGACCCAAAGGAGAGCCGGAGGGGCAGCGTCCGTGAGGCTCATCATCGTCGGCGGCGTGGCGGGTGGCATGTCGGCCGCTACGCGAGCGCGCCGGCTCGACGAGCACGCCGAGATCACCGTCTTCGAGAAGGGCGAGCACGTCTCGTTCGCCAACTGCAGCCTGCCCTACTTCATCGGCGGCACGATAGCCGACCGCGAGGAGCTGTTCGTGGCCACCCCCCAGAGGCTGCGAACGCGCTTCAACCTCGACCTGCGCATCCGCCACGAAGTGACACACCTGGACCGCGACCGCAAGCAGGTGACGGTGCGCGACCTGAGCGGCGAACGGACCTACACCGAGGCATACGACAAGCTGGTGCTGGCGCCCGGCGCCGTGCCGATCCGCCCGCCGATACCCGGCATAGACGACCCGGCCGTCTATCCCTTGCGCGACATCCAGGACATGGACCGCATTGACCGGGCCGCCGATGAAGCGGCCGGCGGGCGGGCCGTTGTGATCGGCGGCGGCTTCATCGGGCTCGAAGTGGCCGAGGCCCTCGTAGCGCGCGGCCTCCAGGTCGCCCTCGCCGAGATGTTCCCGCAGGTGATGGCGGCCGCGCTCGACCCGGAGATGGCCGCCCCCGTCCACCGGGAACTGCGAGGCAAAGGCGTGGAGCTGCACCTGGCGAACGCTGCCACGGCCATCGAGCGATCCGCAGACGAGCTGACCGTCCTGCTTAAGGACGGCACGGCGCTCCCCTGCGCGTTCGCCGTGCTCGGGGTCGGCGTGAGGCCCAACACGAGGCTGGCCGAGCAAGCGGGCCTCGAGATAGGCGAGACCGGCGGCATCAGGGTGGACGAGCACCTGCGCACCTCGGACCCGGATATCTACGCCGTCGGCGACGCCATCCAGGTAACCGACTACGTGACCGGCCGGCCGACCCGCATGCCCCTGGCCGGGCCCGCCAACCGGCAGGGACGCATAGCGGCCGATAACGTCTGCGGCCTCGACAGCACGTTCCGCGGCGTGCAGGGCACGGCCATCGTGAAGGTCTTCGATCTGGCCGTCGCCAACACCGGCCCCAACGAGAAGACGCTGCGCGAGCTGGGCGTGCCCTGCGAGAAGATCTACATCTACCCCGCCAACCACGCCGGCTACTACCCCGGCGCCCAGACCATGATGCTCAAGCTCATCTTCTCTGCCGAGGACGGGCGCGTGCTCGGGGCGCAGATCGTCGGCGGAGAAGGGGTGGACAAGCGCATTGACGTGCTCTCGACGGCCATTCAGGCGCGCATGACGGTCTACGACCTGGAGGAGTCCGAGCTGGCCTACGCCCCGCCGTACGGCGCCGCCAAAGACCCGGTTAACATGGCGGGGTTCGCGGCGGCCAACTGCCTGCGCGGACACGTCAACATCCTGCACGCCGACGATATCCCGCCCGATGCCGTGGTCGTGGACGTGCGCACGCCGGGCGAGTTCAAACGCGGCCACGTGCCCGGGGCGCTCAACCTGCCGCTCGACGAGCTGCGCGAGCGGCTGGACGCAGTGCCACGCGACGGGCCGCTGGTGCTCATCTGCTGGGTCGGCGTGCGGTCCTACATCGCCTCCCGCATCCTGGTGCAGAAGGGCTTCGATGCGGTCAACGTCTCCGGCGGCTATCGCACCTATCGCCAGTTCTACCCAGCTCTGGCCGACGCGCGGGACTGAAGCGCCTTTACAGGCCGCGCGGGGCCGGCTATACTCGCGCCCCTTCGACCGGGAGGCGAGGCGTGGCGGAGCAGGCTTTCGAGAAGGTCTCGGTTGAGCGCAAGGTCTACGCCACCGAAGAGGCGATGGGCCGGGCCGCTGCCCGCGACGTGGGCGACCTGCTGCGCCGGGTAACGACCGACGAGGGCCGGCCCGTGCTGGCCAACTTCGCCGCCGCCCCCTCCCAGGACGCGTTCCTGGCCGCGCTCTGCGAGCAGCCCGGCGTTGACTGGACACGGGTGGAGGCCGTCCACCTGGACGAGTACTTCGACCTGCCGCGCGGCCACCCCAACACCTTCGAGGCCTACCTGCGGGAGCACCTGTTCGGCCGCGTGCCCATCCCCGAGGCCAACGTCCACTTCGTCAAGGACGACCAGGCCGACACCCCGGAAGAGACGGCCCGGGCTCTACGTGGCCTGCATCGGCATCGGGGTGAACGGGCATGTCGCCTTCAACGAGCCGCACGTGGACAAGCGCGCGCCGCGCTTCGTCATTCCCGTGGAGATAGACGAGGTCTCCGTCCGGCAGCAGTACGACGACTACAAGGCCCACCCGGACCCGGCGGCGCGGTACGCGCGCCCCGCCGACGTCCCGCGGCGGGCGCTGACGGTGAGCTGCGCGGGCATACTGGCGGCCGACCGCATCTTCTGCATCGTGCCGGGCGCCCACAAGGCGCCGGCGGTGCGGGCCATGTGGGACGGCCCGGTCACCGACGAGCTGCCGGCCTCCCTATTGCGCCTGCACCCGCACACGACGCTCTACCTGGACGCCGCCTCGGCCTCCCTGCTGGAGCGCCCGCCCCGCCTCACCTGAGCAGGCCCGGCCATCCCATCCCTCAACTGGTGAGCGGCGGGATGTCGGGGCGGACCACCTGAGCCGTCTCGGCCGAGCGCAGGGCGGCGTCGAAGACGGCCATGCAGCGCCGCACCTCCTCCAGCTTCACGGCCGGCTCGGCCCGTCCGGCCAGCGCATCGGCCACGTTCTCGTAGAAGCACCGCCACCGGCCCGGCACGGTCGGCACGACGCGCTCCCCCTCGCGGGTCCTGAGCCGTCCGTAGTTCCCCGCCGGCTCCACGGCGGCGTCTATGTCCCCCGCCTTCATGGCCTCCTCCTGGGGGTCGAGGCCGTGCTTCATGAACGCGCCCCCGGTGCCGAACGCGTGGATGCGCGGCTTGGGGATGGCGTGCATGCCGCCGGCGTCCACGACGGCCGTCGTCCCCCCTGCGAAGCCGACGACAACCATGGCGTGGCTCTCCACGTCGTGCTCGGGGTAGTCGTGGTGCATGCGGCAGTAGACGGATTCGACCGCCTGCGGGAAGATGAGCATGACCTGGTCGAGCATGTGGGCGCCGAGGTCGAAGAGCCGCCCGCCGCCCATGTCCTTGCGCCCGCGCCAGCCGCGCGGGGGGCCGAACACCTGCCACGCCATCTCCAGCCAGCGCAGCTCGCCCAGCTCGCCCTCCTCCAGCAGGCTGCGCAGCGTCAGGTAGTCGCCGTCCCAGCGGCGGTTGTGGAACACGGTGAGCAGCCGGTCGTTGCGCCGGGCCGCCTCGATCATGCGGTCGCATTCCTCCAGGGAGGTGCACATGATCTTGTCGGTGACCACGTGCTTGCCGGCGTCCAGGGCGCGGACGGCCTGATCGGCGTGGACGCTGTGGGGCGTGGCGAGCACGACCAGGTCAACGTCGGGGTCCTCGATCACCTGCCCGAAGCTCTCGTAGGCGCGGCAGCCGCGCTCGCGGACGATGCGCTCGCGCGTCGCGGCGCTGCGCGAGCAGACGCCGTGGAGCACAAGGCCGGTGTCGAGCCGGATGAGGTAGCTGTGGAAGCTGCGGCCGGCGAATCCATAGCCGATCACCACGGCGCGCGGTTCGGACAAGGTCGCGCCTCCCGGAGTCTCAGTAGCCGAAGGACTTCATGGCGTTGACGGCGAAGATGTACTGCGCCGCCGTGTAGATGCAGGCCTCGTTGTGGCCGTAGTTGCCCTTCTCGTCCGCGTACATGACGACGCCCGCCTGCCAGGCTCCCCCCATCCCCGGCACGACGGCGCCCGGGATGCTGGCCGGCTCGTAGCCGAACAGCGCATGCAGGTGGCCGCTGAAGAGGTGCTGCGGCTCGGGCAGGCCCAGCCCGCACACGAAGGCCGTGTCGCACGTGGGGTGCAGGCCGAAGAGCCAGAGCATGTTGCGCTGGACCAGCTCGGGCGGCAGCAGGTCGGGCGCGACGCGCGTGAGCCAGTAGGCGTCAAAGGCGCGGGAAGTGCTCGTCATGCTGTTGCCCCACTGCCCGAAGTGCCACCAGTTGAAGGGCCAGGGGCGCTGCCCGGTCCGCTCCGCCTTGACGCCGGCCGCGCGCCGGCAGGCCTCCATCACTATGCCCCTCGCCTCGCCGTCGGGCAGGTGCGGATATATGCGCGCCAGGAACGGCGCCGAGAGCCAGAAGCCCCCGGGGCCCGTGTCGCGCGGCAGCGGCCAGTCAAACGTCAGCTCGCGCAGGGAACCGGCCAGCTCCTGGACCACGGCCAGGTACTGCTGCTCGCCGGTGGCGAAGTAGAGCTCGACGGCCGCTGCAATGGCCATGGCGTCGTCCTCCTTCCCGTGGGGCGGGCCGGAGGCGTAGCCGCCGCTGCGGTAGACGGGCGCGTGGGTGCGGAAGTAGGCGAAGGACTTCCGCGCCGCCTCCAGGCAGCGGTCCGCCAGCTCGGGGCGGGCCCCTTTGAGGGCGCGGCTCGCCGCCGCCAGCGCGATGGCGTGCGCAAGCTGCCCGTCGGCGTGGTAGTCCACGTAGAGCTGCCGCTCGTCTCCCGTGCCGGGCCGGCCGTCTTGTATCTTGCCGAGCTCGCCGCTCCGCCCGGGTTCATTGGCACAGACGCCGTTGTAGACGCGGCCGTCCTCCTGCTGCATGCTGAGCAGCCAGAGGGCGCCCCACTCGACCTGCTGGAGGATGTCGGGCACGCCGTCTGGCCGGCCCGCCGCGAACGTCGCCGCCGCCACGTCAAGCGTCGCCACGTCCCGCTCGATGCCGAACTCCTCGTAGGCCAGCGCCAGCGTCCAGGTCGTGAACGCGTTGGCGTGGACGTTGACGTCGTAGTCGCCGGCGTCGTGCCAGCCGCCCAGGGCGCAGGCGACCTGCTCGCCCGCCTCATACGGCGTGCCCTCCGCCTCGTAGGAGACGAAGCCGTCCGGCCCGCGGAAGTGGGCCGCCACGCGCGCCGCGTCGTCCATGTGGCACGGCGGATGGCCGGTGATGCCCTCGCCCAGCTCCACGTTCGCGTGGCACATCTGGAACGGGATGAAGTCATCAAGCGTCGGCTGCCAGAGCGCGTCGGTGAAGACGTTATCCATGATGGGGAAGTAGCCCGTCGCGCCGCCGTCCCACACCACCCGGTAGCGGCCCGGCACGATCACGTCGGAGAAGTCGAACTCCGCGTAGCTGCCCTGCATGTAGTCGAGCACCTGCGTCGGTCCGAACCGGCCCTGCTTGACCACGTTGCCGTCCGTGTCCTCCAGGCGCGCCTGGTCAGCAGGTCGAGGGCCGTACTTGGACCATTCGAGCACGGCGAACTTCTCGCCCCTCAGCGGGTAGCCGATGTGCGACCACCGCACCGCCACGTGCTGCTCGGCCCCGGGAAACTCCGGCAGCGTGATGAACACGTCCCTGGTCTGTGCTTCGCCGGTCGGCACGCCGACGCCGACGATGAAGTACGGCGCCTGGAAGCGGCGATGGTCGTCAATGCTCAGCCCCTCTGCGCACTCGAACGTGACGTCAAGCTCCGGCCGGCCGAGGTGGCACTCGAGCCGGCGCGCCCCGGCGGCGAACTCATTGTCCGGCGAGTACTCGGCCGGCCAGGTCAGCGCCTGTCCGTCGGCGCGGTACTGCGCCCCGGCGTAGCGGCTGACGGGCAGGGGCATCTGGAGGCCGCCCCAGACGCCCTCGGGCCAGGGGCCCGCGCGGCGGACGCGGATGCGGATGCGCTCCCCGGCAGGCGCGGCCGTCAGCTCGAAGGCCACGTCGTGTCCGCGCACCTTGCCGCTGACGGTGACGCCGCCGGACCCGCGCGTGGCCTGCTTCTCGGCCAGGTCGCGCGGCCTGGTGTAGCCGTTCAGCCCGCAGAAGACGCCCATCTCGCGGATGAGGGGACGCCTCTGGTAGAGGAGGTGCAGCATGCACTCGTTGTCGCCGCACAGCAGGTACGGCCCCTGGTGGATGACGCCGTTGCCGTCCGCCTGCGGTGGCTCGGCGGCGGCCGCGGACGCGCACGCGACCAGCATAGCGGCAGAGGTCAGGACGGCGCGGCAGACGACGGTCGGCAGGGCGTGGTGCGTCATGGCGGACTTCCTTCCCGCAGTGCAGTTCCCCGTCCCGTCACGCGCGGGGCGGGCCGTCAGTGTAGCAGAAGCAGCCCCGGGCCGCAGGGCAAGCGCCCTCAGCCGCCCGCATCCGCGCCGGGGTCGGGGACCGGCACCAGGGGCTGCGGCAGGCTGCCGCAGTCGAGCACTCTGGCCAGCCGGCGCTGCGTGGGGATGCGAAAGAAGCCGCTCACCTGAACGCTGCCCCCGGCGACGGCCGATTCGATGCGCTTCGGGGGGAAGAACATCTCGCCGTCTATCAGCAGGGCCATCCACCGCCCCGCGTGGAGCGCCGTGGTCGCCGCGAAGGCCCGTGCGTCCGCCTCCTTGAAGCGGAACGTCAGCACCACGTTCTTCTTCAGGCCGACCGCGTCCATCGTCACGCCCGCGAACTCACCCACGGTGAGGACAGGCTCGCGCTCGACGGCGTAGCGGTGCTCGACCACCCGCATCTCGTTCAGACGCACGTGGAGGTAGCGGCGCTCCCTGTAGACCTTCACCTCGTAGTCGGGTCCGAGCCCCTCGGGGCCCGCGCGTTCCAGCACGTCGTCTTGCGGGTGCAGCAGGCGGAACTCCGCCTTGCCCTGCAGGGTGAGCCACGCCACGGGCTCGGTGGGGTCGCCATCGCAGGTGAACGTCATCTCGACGCGGTCCTGAGGCAGGGCGCGGACGGCGCATGCGCCGAGCCTGAACTCGCGGCGCAGCGCCGCCAACCGCCCCTGGAGCACCTGCCCGGCGCGGCGCAGGTCGGCCGCGGCCACCTCGGTGCCCGGCGGTCCGAGTCGGAAGGTGAAGGTGTGGGTCTGCCGGCCCACGCGCGACCATACGGCGGCGAAGACGGCGATCAGGCAGAGCGCCCCTCCGCCGAACAGGAGCACCTTCTTCAGATAGTTGCTGAGAGCTGACCCGTGAGCGGCCATGGCACCTGTGGACAGGGAGGACGGGCCGCGGGTTGCGCCGGGCGCTCACCGGCCCTCGGCGCGCGAAGCCCCGGGGGCGGGGGCGCTGCCGTCGGCCGCGTCGTCGGCCGCGGCACTGGACGCCATGCCGATGTGTTCGGCCTTGATGCGGTCGCCCAGGTAGCTGGCGCGCGCGATGGGGTCCTCGAGTATCTCCTGCGCGCTGCCGTGCGTGACGATCTTGCCCTCGCTCAGGATGTAGGCCCGGTCGATGATGCGCAGCGCCTCCAGCACGTTGTGGTCGGTGATGAGGACGCCGATGCCCCTGTACTTCAGCCCCACCACCAGGTCCTGCACCTCGCCGACGGCGATCGGGTCAATGCCGGTGAAGGGCTCGTCGAGCAGCATGATCTTGGGCTCGCCGCAGAGGGCGCGGGCTATCTCCAGGCGGCGCCTCTCGCCTCCACTCAGCGTGTAGGCCGGCTGATCCCTGAGGTGGCTCAACCCGAACTCGCCGAGCATCTGGCGGGCCTTCTGCTGGCGGGCGGCGCGCTCGACGCCCTGCATCTCCATGATGGCCAGCAGGTTGTCAGCCACCGTCATGTTCTGGAACAGGCTCGGCTCCTGGGCCAGGTAGCTCATGCCCAGCCGGCTGCGCTGGTACATGGGCATGGCCGTGATGTCCCGGCCGTTGAAGTGGACCACGCCGGCCGCCGGCCGGATCAGCCCGACGCACATGCGGAAGGCCGTGGTCTTGCCCGCCCCGTTGGGCCCGAGCATCCCGACCGCTTCGCCGCCGTCCACGTCGAAGCTGACGTGATCCACGACCGCCCGGCCCCCGTAGTACTTGACCAGACCCAGGCTCTCGAAAAGCTTGCCCATTGGCACACAACGCGGAGGAAGGGGCAGCACAGAAGCTGCGCTATTCTACGTGAACGCCCCCCGGCGTGCAAGAATCGGTCCCCTGCGGCGCCCCTTCGCGCCGGCCGGCCGTGCCGCCGCCCCAGGCGCCCACCCCGGTGCAGGCGGACCCCGCGCCAACCTTGCAAACGCCCTGTGCAAGCACTATAATCGCTGGAGTCCAGATTCTGAGAAAACGGAGAGGCAGTATGCCCACGCGCAAACCCATCGGCCAGCTTCTGTTGGAGAAGGGCCTGGTCGAGAAGGAGCAGATCCAGCGGGCTCTCGAATACCAGCAGAGATCGGGCGAGAAGCTGCGATTGGGCGAGATCCTGGTCAAGTTCGGCTATGTCTCCCAAGAGGACGTGTTGAAATGCGTCGGCGAGCAGTTCGACGTGCCGGTCATTGACCTCGACAAGGTCCGCCCCGAGATCGAAGCCGTGGACGCCGTGCCCCGCAACACGGCCAAGATGCACAACATCCTGCCCCTGAAGGTGTCGGCCAACTCCCTGGTGGTCGCCATTGACGACCTGGACCTGTGCGCCATTGACAACCTCAAGTTCATCCTCGGCATGGACATCAAGCCGGTGCTGGCCACCGAGGAAGCCATAACCGACGCCATCGAAAGGTATTACGGCGGCGAGGAGTCCACGGTGGACAACATGCTGCGCGAGTTCACCGAAGGCGAGTTCGCCGTGGACGAGGCCGAGGCCGCCGAAGAGGAGGGAGAGGGCGAGGAGGCCCCGCTGGTGCGGCTGGTCACCCTGATCGTCAGCGACGCCGTGCAGGCCCGCGCCAGCGACATCCACGTCGAGCCGATGACCAACCGCCTGCGCATCCGCTACCGCATTGACGGCGTCTGCCAGGAGGTGGAGTCCCCGCCCAAAAGGCTCCAGAACTCCATCATCGCCCGCCTGAAGCTGATGGCCGGCATGGACCTGGCCGAGAAGCGCAGGCCCCAGGACGGCCGCATCCCCATGAGGGTGAACGGCAGACAGCTCGACCTGCGCGTCAGCGACATCCCCACCACCGACGGGGAAAGCATCGTGATGCGTATCCTGGACAAGGAGTCGGCCAGGGTCAGCCTGGTGGAGCTCGGCTTCCACCCCTCTGACCTGGACCACTTCCATCGCATCATCCGCCGCCCCAACGGCATCTTCCTGGTGACCGGCCCGACGGGCAGCGGCAAGACGACCACGCTGTATGCGGCCCTCAACGAGCTGAACCGCCCGGACAGGAAGATCATCACCGCCGAAGACCCGATCGAGTACACCTTCGCCGGCATCAACCAGTCGCAGGTGATGACGGAGATCCACCGGACCTTCCCCGTCATCCTGCGGGCCATGCTGCGGCAGGCGCCGGAGATCATCCTGGTCGGCGAGATCCGCGACGAGGAGACGGCCGAGATCGCCATCCGCGCCGCCCTGACGGGACACCTGGTCTTCAGCACCCTGCACACCAACGATGCCCCGAGCGCCATCCCCCGGCTCATAGACATGGGCGTGAAGCCCTACATGGTGGCCTCCTCGGTGCAGGCCATCATGGCCCAGCGCCTGGTCAGGACGATCTGCACCAACTGCCGCACCTCCTACGAGGTGCCCGAACGCCAGCTGCGTGCCGTCGGCCTGGCCCCGGAGGACGTCGAGGGCATAACGCTCTACCACGGTAAGGGCTGCAACCGATGCCACGGCACCGGCTACCACGGACGGATCGGCATATTCGAACTGATGGAGATGAACCCCGAGCTGCGCAACCTGACCTTCGCCAAAGCGCCCACGGGCGAGATACGCGAGAAGGCGCGCGCCTACGGGATGCTCACCCTCATGGAGGATGGACTGCGCAAGGTCATCCAGGGCACCACCACCATTGAAGAAGTGCTCAGGGTGGCCGGCGGCGTGGCGGAAGCCGAGTGAGCCGGCGCCGCGCAGCCACCGAGGGCACACAGCGGCCCGTGCCGCGCTGATCCGCGAGCGGCCAACGCCGCAGAGGACCCATGATCCAGATTGACAAGCTGCTCGCCGTCGCCATCCGACGGGAGGCCGAGGACATCATCCTCACAGTGGGCCGCCCCCCCATGCTGCGCATAGACGGCGAGCTTCAGCCCCTGCCCACCGAGACGCTGACCGCCGAGGACACCATGGGGCTGATGAAGGCCATCACCCAGGAGCGCTACCAGCAGGAGCTCCAGGAGGAGGGGTCGGCGGACTTCGGGTTCAGCTTCCGCCAGGGGGCCAGGTTCCGCGTCGCCGTGTTCCGCCAGCAGGGCTGCGTCTGCATCGTCCTGCGGCTGATCCCGTCCAAGATACGCAGCTTCAAGGAGCTGGGACTCGGGCCCACGGTGCAGGAGCTGCTGTTCCGCCCCCGCGGCTTGCTGCTGGTCACCGGCCCTACCGGCAGCGGCAAGACCACGACGCTGGCCACGATGATTGACCACATCAACAGCACCCGCCGGCTCCACATCATCACCATCGAGGACCCCATCGAGTACCACCAGCCCCACCGCAAGTGCGTGGTCAGCCAGCGAGAGGTGGGCGTGGACGTGCCCTCCTTCGCCGACGCACTGCGCCGGGCGCTGCGCGAGGCCCCCGACGTCATCCTCGTCGGCGAGATGCGCGACCTGGAGAGCACGCGCCTGGCCCTCTCAGCGGCCGAGACGGGGCACCTGGTCCTCTCCACCGTCCACACCCAGAGCGCGCAGAGCACCGTAGAGCGCATCATAGACCAGTTCCCCGGCAACCAGCAGGACCAGATCCGCACGCAGATGGCCAACACGCTGCTGGCCATCCTGGCCCAGACCCTGGTGCCCCGCATTGGCGGGGGCCTGGTGGCCGCCTACGAGATACTGCTGGCGAACCCGGCCGTGCGCCACCTGATACGCGACAACAAGACCTTCCGCATAGACTCGGCCATCCAGACCTCGCGGGAGAAGGGCATGCAACTGCTCGACGACAGCCTGCTCGCGCTCTACCAGCAGGGCATGATCGAGCGCACCGAGGTCCTGACCCGCTGCCGCTACCCCGAGGAAGTGGCCAAGGCCATCATGGCCATGGAAGCGTAGGGACCCTCCAACACCAAGAAGCACGCACGGGAAGGCCGCCATGGCACAGGACGTCGAACATCGCAAGAAGCTGCTCGGCAGGATCCTGAAGGAGATGGGCCTGGTGACCGAGAGCCAGATCCAGGAGGCCCTCGCCGTCCAGAGGGAGCGGGGCGGGGCCATCGGCGAGATCCTGGTCGAGCGCAACGCCATCACCCGCGACGACCTCACCCTCGCCCTGGCCAGCCAGGCGGGGATGGAAGTGGTGAACCTGGACGACCTCCAGATACCGCCGGAGGTCGTCAGCCGCGTCTCCCCGTCCATCGCCCAGGTCTACCGCGTCGTGCCGGTGCGCTTCCGCAACAACGTGCTCACGGTGGCCCTGGCCGACCCCACCCACCTGAAGACGCTGGACGACCTGCGCTTCCTGCTCAACTACGAAGTGGAGGGCGCCGTCGCCACCGAGGCCTCGGTGGACACGGCCATCCAGACCTACTACAACACCCAGGAGACCGTCGCAGACGTGCTGGGCGAGCTGGAAGAGGCCGTCGGGGAGGTGGCCGACCTCATGCCCGAGACCAGCCAGTCCATTGACCTGGAGAGCATGGCGGAGATGGCCAACATCGCCCCCGTGCGCAAGCTGCTGAACCTCATACTGCTCCAGGCCATCCAGGACCGGGCCAGCGACATCCACTTCGAGCCCTTCGAGGACGAATACAAGGTGCGCTACCGCGTGGACGGCGTCCTCTACGAGATGGTGCCGCCGCCCAAGCACCTGCACCTGGCCATCTCCAGCCGCCTGAAGGTCATGGCCCGCATTGACATCGCCGAGCGACGCCTGCCCCAGGACGGCCGCATCGAACTGGACATCAGCGGCAACCCCATTGACCTGCGTGTCTCCACCCTGCCCACCATGTTCGGCGAGAGCATCGTGCTGCGCGTGCTCGACCGCCGCCTGGTCGCCCTCGACGTCAACGAGCTCGGCCTGCGCCGCGACGACATGGACAAGGTGATGGACCTGATGTACCGGCCCAACGGCATCGTGCTGTGCACCGGCCCGACCGGCTGCGGCAAGACGACCACGCTCTACGCGGCGCTCAAGGAACGCAACGAGATCGGCGTCAAGATCATCACCGCCGAAGACCCGGTCGAGTACGACATCGAAGGCATCATGCAGATGCCCATCAGGCCGGAAGCGGGCGTCGAGTTCGCCTCGGCCATGCGCTTCTTCCTGCGCCAGGACCCCGACATCATCCTGGTCGGCGAGATACGCGACCTGGAGACCGGCGAGATGGCCATTCAGGCATCGCTCACCGGCCACGTGGTCCTCAGCACCCTCCACACCAACGACGCCCCCACCGCCATCACCCGCCTGATAGACCTCGGCCTGGAGCCCTACCTGATCAACGCCACGCTCGAAGGCATCATCGCACAGCGCCTCGTGCGCCGCATCTGCCCGAACTGCCGCGAGGAATACGAGCCCACCCCCGAGGCCATCCTCTCGCTCGGGGTGCGCCCCGAGGACGTGGAAGGCAAGAAGTTCTACCGGGGGCGCGGCTGCGACCGCTGCAACAGCATCGGCTACTACGGCCGCCTCGGCATCTTCGAGATCCTCGTCATCAACGACGAACTGCGCGAGATGATGCTCCAGGGCGCCTCCACCCAGGAGATCCGGTCGGCCAGCCGCCGCATCGGCTGCCGTTCCCTCCGGCAGAGCGGCCTGCTGGCCGTCTACGACGGCCTGACCACCATCGAAGAAGTCGCCCGCGCCACCCTGGCCGAATAGGCCCCAGGAAGACGGCCGACAGCCCCCCACCTGTAGCAGCTGCCTGCTCCCGGCCCGACGGCGCCAGGAGGCGCTTCAAGGGGCCCCTTCACGGCACGATTGCCCACCCGCCCAAGAACGCGTAACTGCCCCCCGTTCTCCCCCCCGGCGCCCCAGGCGGGCAGCCGCCCGTTGGCCCCGGTACCTACCGATCCGCCGCCCGCCAAAGGGTTGACATGGGCCGCCAGTATGAGGATAATGGAGATGGACGAAGTTGGGAGTCCTTTCATTTAGGGCGGATGGAGTCTTAAAAACCAGGTGTCCGGCCCTGTCGGCCCCTCGGAAGGGCCTTCGGGCCGCTCGCGAGCAGGGAGGTGCCAGCAGATGCCCACGTTCGAATATGAAGCCATGAACGCTGAGGGCAAGGCCGTCGTTGACCAGATTGACGCGCGCAACACCGACGAGGCCATAGCCAAGATCCGCCAGATGAACCTGTTCCCCACGCGGGTCACCGAGAAGCGCGTCACCGGCCCGGCCGCCCGCACCGGGGGCACGCGGCGCGTGCGCAAGAAGACGTTCGTCATCGGCGGGGTGCGGCGCAAGCAGCTCACGCTGTTCACGCGTCAGCTCTCCACGCTGACCGACGCGGGCATCCCCGTGGTGCAGTCGCTGACCATCCTGGAGAACCAGATGCGCCCCTCGGCGCTGAAGAACGTCGTCGGCTCGGTGACCGACGAGGTGGAGGGCGGCGCATCGCTCTCCGAGGGCATGGCCAAGTTCCCCAAGGCCTTCGACGAGCTCTACTGCAACATGGTCAAGGCCGGCGAGACGGGCGGCATGCTGGACATCGTGCTTCAGCGCCTGGCCGAGTTCATGGAGAAGGCGGCCCGGCTGAAGCGGCGCGTCATCGGCGCGCTCATCTACCCGGTGGCCGTGCTGTCCATCGCCTCGCTGATCATCACCGGGCTGATCAAGTGGATCATCCCCTCGTTCATCGCCATGTTCGAGGAGCTGGAGGTGACCCTGCCCGCGCCGACGCGCCTGCTGCTGGCCATCACGGACTTCTGCCAGAACTACTGGTACGCCATCCCCCTGATCCCCATCAGCATCGTCGTCCTCTACAAGCTCATCGTGGCCACCCGCATCGGCCGGGTGGTGGCGGACTGGGTGAAGTTCCGCATCCCACTGTTCGGCAACATCATCAACAAGGCGGCCGTAGCGCGCTTCACGCGCACCTTCGGCACGCTGATCGGCAGCGGCGTGCCCATCCTGGAGGCGCTGAACATCTCGCGCGACACCGCCGGCAACAAAGTGCTGGCCAACGCCATCCAGAGCGTGCACGACAGCGTGCGGGAAGGCGACCCCATCGCCGCCCCGCTCGGCCAGAGCAAGGTCTGCGACGACATCGTGGTCAACATGATAAACGTCGGCGAGGAGACCGGCAACCTGGACACCATGCTGCTGAAGATCGCCGACACCTACGACCAGGAAGTGGACATCGCCGTCGAGGGCCTCACACGGCTCATGGAGCCGTTGATGGTCATCCTGCTCGGCGTGGTCATCGGCTTCGTGGTCATCTCGCTCTTCATGCCGCTCATCAAGCTGATGGGTTCGCTGTAGGCACGCAGGGCCGCTCGCGGCGGACCGGGAAAGGAGCTGGGCCATGCGGGAACTCTCACACAAGCGCCGGCGCGCAGGCTTTACGTTAGTGGAGCTTCTGGTGGTCATCGGCATCATCGCCGTCCTGGCCGCCCTGCTGACCCCCGCGCTCATGGCCGCCATGGACAAGGCCCACGAGACGCGCACCCTGAGCCGCATCCACCAGGGCGAGCTGGCTGCCCAGGCCTTCTTCAACGACCACGGCGACTATCCCCCCTCCCATTGGGCCGAGCTGGACGACATCTTCGAGTATGACCCCGATGCCAACGGCGACTACGACACGTTCGACGGCCTCAACGACTCGTCCAATCCGAACACCATCAACGAGGGCATCGAGGTCTTCCTGGCCTGCGTCGCCTCCCAGCAGGGCGCCTACATGGAGCCCCCCGACGACATGCTGCGCGACGTGGACGGCCAGGACGCCGGAGACCCGGAGGGCGACTTCGACGCCGACGTGGACGGCGACTACGACCCCTACGACGTCTACGCCGCCACCAACTGGCTGTTCGGCGGCGACGGCTCGCCCGTCTTCGAGCTGGTGGACTGGTGGGGCAACCCCCTGGTCTACTTCCACAACCGCGACTACGCCGACCACGACGGCTGGGACCAGAGCGCCGGCGAGTACTACGAGCCAACGGACCCGGACGAGCAGGTCGAATACGCCGACGAGCAGGGCGCCCTCTACCCCTGCTACGCCCGGAGCACCTACTGGCGCTACGACGACGACACCAGCACCGGGGTGCCGAACGTCACGGGCAACCATCCGAACCTGAACACCTTCCAGCTCTATAGCTGGGGGCTCGACCTCCAGCCGGGCTGCGCGGAGGCCGAGGACCCAGGCACCGGCGCACCGGAGGGCTACCCGAACCCGAACCAGCCCGGCATCTGGGCCGGCTGGACGAGCAAGAGCGGCAACCTGTGCAACTGGGAGGAGCGCGCGCCATGAGGCGCCCTCGTCAGAGAAGCGGCGTCCTCTACCCGGCCCGCAAAGGCGAGATTCCTCGCCCGCCCTGCGGCGGCCTCGGAATGACAGAAGGCAGGCCCGGCGCGGGACTCGGGATGGCACGCCGGCTCGTGCCCCGCGGCTTCACGCTGCTGGAGCTGCTGGTGGTGATGGCCATCATGGCCGTGCTCGGCACGCTCACGGCGGCGGCCTTCGTGGGCATCAGCCGCCGGGCCAGCCGCGAGGGCGCCGCCGAGGACGTGATGGGCCTGCTGCGCCAGGCGCGCGTCTCGGCCATCAGCAGCGGCCGGGGCGCCCTGGTGCGCATCAACCCCGCCGAGGGCAGCCTCTACGGCGTGGCCAGCAAGGTGGTGGCCGCCTGGCACTTCGAGCAGGTGGACGGCGGCGAGACGCCCGGCGCCCGCCGCATGAACGCCAGCACCGTGGGCGACCCCGCCGTGGCGCCCGGCGTCGAGGGCCTCTGCCTCGAGTTCGACGGTGCCGACGATGCCGTCAACTGCGGCCAGTACCCCGTCTACGACCAGACGGACGGCATCCGCCTGGAGGCCTACGTCTACCCGGTGGGCGCCGACCCCTCCGGCATGGCGGGCGTCATGGCCAAGCTGGACGAGCACGACAGGCGCGGCTACGCGCTCTGGCTCAACCGGGTCTCCGTGACGGGGGCCGGGACGTTCGCCGTGAAGGCACGCGTCTACGTCAACGACGAGACCAACGCCGTCGCCGCGTCCGACAAGTGGCGGCTCGACCTGGACTCGGGCGACGTCCTGATCCAGGGCTCCAAGTGGAGCCACGTGGCGTTCGAGTACGACGGCTTCGAGGCGCGCCTCTACGTGAACGACGTCCTGGCCGACCTGGACAGCTACCGCGCCAGCGAGGCCGGCAACATCGTGCCCGACCCCAACCCGCTGACCGACAGGGGCTTCGAGGACGACCCGCCGGCCCTGATCATGCCGGCGCGAGGCGGCGCGCTGTACGACAACCTGCTGATAGGCGCCGTCTACGACGGCATGAGCTACCACGACTTCCAGGGCCGCATAGACGAGCCGCGCGTGCTGTCGGTGGCCGGCGGGCAGCGCTACAGCGTGCCGGAGCGCGTGCCGATGCTGGCTACCGAGCCGGTGCTGCACTTCGACGACGAGGGCCAGCTCGACATCGCCTACCACGCCGGGCCCGTCTACGTGGCCCTCGGCGACCCGTTCCAGATGGCCGAGCTGACGGCCAACCTGGCCAGCGGCGTCACGGCGTTCACCGTGGGGCCGACCAACCCGTTCCCCCCCGCCGGCGGCGTGCTGATGGTGGGCGAGGAGCTGATCCACTACCAGTCGGCGACGGACCTGATGGTGGTGCCCAACGAGCGGGGCTATCTCACCACGGCCGACACCCCCCACTTCGCGGGCGACCCCGTCTACTTCGCGCGCGTCATCGAGGTGCCGACCACGGGCTTCGCGCAGAGGGCGGAGTAAGGAAGCAACCATGAGGACGGACAACCACAGAGCGCAGACGCCCCGGCCCCCGCGCGGGATACTGGCCCGCTTCTTCGGCGGGCGGGGCGCCGCCCCTTCGGACCCCCGGCGGGGCGCCGCCATGCTCATCGCCATCATGGTGCTGGCGGCCCTGTTCCTGCTGGGGATGCCGTTCGCCGTGCTGATGCGGCTCCAGCACAGCGCGGGCACGCAGGCGCTGCACACGTCCCGCGCCCGCACCGGGGACGCCGGCGCGCTGAACGTGGCGAGGGTCGTCCTGGAGCAGGGCAGCTACGTCGTCGAAGCGGAGAGCCCCGTCTTCCCGTTCGACAACGCGGATGTTGACACTCTGTGGGAGTTCCGCACCACGCTGCGCACGAGCACCCTGGCCGCCTTCGGCGTGGGCGCGGACACGATCCTGGTGGACAACGCGCTGGGGTTCGTCAATGACGGCGACCCCGAGACCGTGGACGGTTTCCTTCGCGTGGGCGACGAGTGGCTGGCTTACTCGCACGTGGACATGTCGGTAGGCAGCTTCTTCACCAACGGCGGGGTCGGGGTGGCCGATGCACTGCACCGGGGCCTGTTCGGCACGACGGCCACGAACCACGAGGCCGGAGAGATCGTCTCCGTCTTCCCCGAGGCGGAGCTCTGGACCGTTGACATCCAGGACCCGCAGGCGAAGGTCAACGTCAACACGGCCCCCTACGTCGTCATCCTGAACCTGCTCGCCTACGCGGGCGTGGATGGCGTGCCGCCGGACGACGCGAGCTTCCCCACCGACCGGCAGCGTCACATCGCCTGGGCCATCGCCTCCTACCGCACCGACTTCTCCCATTGGGAGAACGACTACGACGGCAACGACGACGTGCCGGACGGCTCGTACACGCCGTTCCAGAACGTGAGCATGCTGAAGAACATCGCGCAGGCCCCCTTCTTCACCGGCGCCGGGGGGAGCTATGAGCCGCTCTCGGCGGCCGAGTTCGACCTGCTGCGCCCCTACATCACGGTGACCTCCTCGCACGGAGAGAGCGCGGAGCGCTGGTGGGGCACTTACGCCCTCCAGGGCGACGTGCTGAGCAGCCCGACTGCGGGGACGGCGGAGACCGGGCTGATCGCCGCCAACCTGGACAACGTCGCCGGCATGGGCGTCGGCACCGTGGTCCGCTTTCGGGACGACGCCGACCCGTCGGACGTCGAGTACGCCATCGTGGAGGCGAAGAACGAAGACACGAACCTGGCCCAGGTCGTGAGCGCCGGCGACACGATCATCTACGTCAACGACGCGCGGGGTTTCCGCCAGCGCTCGGACACGACGCCGGGCTACATCTTCATCAACGACGGCACGAACCCCGAGTGGGTCAGTTACAGCAGCGTGGACACGTCGGGCTCGCCGCACGCCCTGATCGGCGTGGAGCACGACGTGTGGGGCGGCTCGCCAGCGAGCGGCACGCAGTTCGGCCACGCGGCGGGCGTCCCCCTGGACGGCTGCGTCATATCCTGGGCCACCGGCTACCCCCTCGCGGCCGAGCGCCTCGCCGGAGCCACCACCGTCGAGGCCGAGAAGCGCCATGCCCTCAACATCAACACCGTGACCGAGCCCATCGTGCTCCAGTCCGTGCTGAACGGCATGACGGACTTCGAGGCCGGGTCGGAGTACCTCATCGAGCCCGTGTCGGCCGTGCTGATCGCCGACGCCTTGCTGGACCACACGTCGGGGGGCGGCGGGCCGCCCTACGAATTCTTCGACGGCGACGAGGACTGGTTCGACGGAGACGGCAGCGTCCCGCCGCGTGATGAGTTGGAGGCGTTCATCAACGGCCTCGGCACCGTGACCTCCGGCGACAAGGAGATGCTGAGGTACAACCTGAACGCGGACAGCCAGGAGCAGTGGACGGCCGTCTCGACCGTGCCGCTGCGGTTCAACAGCGGCACGCTCACGTCGGCGGACGTGCACTCGCTGGCGGTCGCGGACGATGAAGCGGGCACTCCGGTTGCTCGCTCGGCGGTGGCCCGCGCGCCCATCGCTTCGCCGCGCCGCTACGTCTGGGTCTGGCTGAGCCAGCAGGACTTCCTCAAAGAGATGACGAGGACGCTCAAGCATGCCAGGATCCTCACGCACGAGCTGAACCAGCGGCTCGACCCCGCCGACCTGGAGGCCGAGTCCCGCTACCTCAGCAAGGCGGCGGGCATCGGCAGCGTCGGGCCGGAGTTGCTCGCCCTCAGCCCCAACGGCTTCACCACCCTGCTGGAGGGCCTGCACGAACCGGCGGCCCTCTTCCCGAGCGACGCCTTCGACCTGGACTACTCGGTGGCAGCCGACACGGCGGCCTACAGCGCGCCCGTGCCCTCGGCGGACAACACGACGTCCCAGGGCATCACGAGCGCCCGGCTCGCCTACGAGACGCGCTACTACGAGGCATCCGGCACGCGCCACGTCGGCGCCGACAGCTTCCACGCCACCATCCAGCCGCTGGCCGTGGAGTTCTGGATCCGGCCCGCCGGCCCGCCGGAGGCCGGCGAACGGCAGGTGCTGTTCGACCTCGGAGAGGGCAACTGGGAAGACGACCCCAACCAGTTGCGCGTCTACCTGGAGCAGGCGCCGGCGCCGTTCGACGAGACGTGGCAGCTCGTGGTGCACGTCAACGACGAGATCAGCGGCAAGGTGCAGGCGCGCAGCTCGGTCCCGGACCCGGTGCACGGCGACCCCGGCTTCCTGCTGGGGCCGGGCGAGTGGCATCACGTGGCCGTGGCGCTGGCCGGCACGTTCAAGGACGAAATGGCGCTCTTCATTGACGGCATCTACGACCGCAGGATGGAATGGAAGCACATCTACACGGCCGGCGAGGACACGGAAGCCTACACCGACGAGGGATACTTCTGGTCGGTGGCGATGACGGTGCCGCTCAAGAAGTATGCGGTCTCGGAGGGGCCCGACTACGTGGACCCCGACTGGTTCTGGAGCCTCGCCAGCGGCCACACGCGCATCGGCCTCCAGGATGCGGACGGCCTGCCCGAGCGCGGATGGGTGGCCATCAACGACACCTCGGCGCTCTACGAGTACACCTACAACGGCACGGACACGGTGGTCGTGAACGGGACCACCTACCCCGTCATCCAGCTCGTCAACCCGGCCACGCTCCAGGAGAGCCACTACGCCGACGAGCCGGTGACGGTGATGGTCCCCGTCGTGCAGCCGGCCGTGCACAGGCCGACCGGCACGACGGACATCATCCAGGATGGTGACAACGTCGCGTTCTCGGGCTACAGCGACGGCGGCAACGGGGCCTTCGACTCGGACGCGACGACCGGCACGGCCATCGTTGACCTGGTGATGCCCAACCCGGACCCGGCGACCACCACGACGAAGTTCCCCGGCTACTACCAGTGGCTGGTGTTCGACCCGCAGACGGCGGCGGACCCCATCGTGTCGGTGGCCGGCCCTCCGATAGACACGCT
>LJUE01000194.1 GCA_001303885.1 Planctomycetes bacterium SM23_32
CGTGTTCTTCATGGGTATGCCGCGGCCGCAGAGCTCGACCCAGAAGTCCTCGCCCAGGCCTACTTTCTTCGGCGTCGCGCCGCCATGCCCTTTCGGCGGCCCGTAGATGCCGAGCATGCGGCCCTTGGACTGCGCGTTCAGCCCGGCCAGCACCTTGCCCATCGTGAGCGCCGCGTCCTCGCCGTAGCCCATGCGCTCCGCCACCACGGCCGCCCACAGGGTCAGCACCGGCGCCCTGTTGATCATCACCGTGTTCTCGCCCATCACATGCTCCTCCGCTCGCGCCGCGGCGCCAGTCGGCCCCACCGTCCCAGGTTGCGACCACTATTATAATGCATAGCTTCCCGGCGGTGTCAAGGGCCGGCGAGCCGGCTCTCACTCTCCCTCGGCGCGCCTGCTCCGCAGCAGGGACAGCGCTCCCCCGCCGGCGACCATGATCGTGACGCACGCTGCCAGGAGCATCTGCTGAAGGTGCGTCCTGAAAAAGCCGTCGTGCCGGTGCGCCGTCAACAGGGCAACGGTCATGACCGTGGCGATGGCCAGCGCCGACAGCCGCGGCGCCACGCCCAGAAGCAAGAGGACGCCGCCCCCGAGCTCACCCGCGATGAGCAGCACGGCAAACAGCTGCGACACGGGGAAGCCCAGCCCGCTCAGCATCTGCACCGTGCCGTCGAAACCGCTGCCGCCGAACCAGCCGAACGCCTTCTGGGAGCCGTGCACGAAGAAGATGACGCCCACCATCAGCCTGAGCGGCACCAGCCCCCAGCGACAGGCGCCCGGGCTGGTGCGGTTCCCCAGCAGCCAGCCCCGCCACCGGCGCCCTGCCTGCCCGGCCGCCTCCACCGGCACACCTTCCATGCCTTCAACCATCGTACCTCCCCCTTCGCCAGAGGTCCGCGAACACGCCCCACCGGTTCGCCGCGCCCCACGAACGCAGCACACACACCGTGCAGTGTAGCGCATACGGCAGCCAGCCGCGCAACTCGCAGCCGAGCACAACGCCCGCCCCCTGGCCCGGCGCCAGCGGGATGACGTAGCCCGGATCGAGCGGATCAAACACAGCCAGCGGGCGGCCCTCGATGGAGCGGACCACGTTGGCGGCAGCGCACCGGCCGCCTGCCAGGGAGAACTGCACGCCCATCCTGAGCGGCTCCGCCTCCCCCGGCGGCACCGCCCCTGCCACGTCGCCGGCGGCAAAGACGCGGGCGAAGCCCGGCAGGCACAGATGGCGGTCCACGCCCAGCCGTCCGGCCGGCCCCCTGGGCCCGGGCAGGGCCGCGACAGCACGCCCGGGCGTGACTCCCGCCGCCCAGGCCACGGCGCAACCGGGCAGGAGCGAGCCGTCCGAAAGCCGCGCCACGCCGTCATCCGTCAGCTCGGCCAGCGACGTCTCGGTGCGCAGCTCCACGCCGTAGCGCTCTATCAGTTCCCGCGCCCACGCGCGCACGGCGGGCGAGCAGTTCCGCAGCAGCTCCGGGCCCTTCTCCAGGATGAGGACCCGGCAGACTCGGGCCAGGCGGCTGTAGGACAGGAGCGTCCTGCGGCGCAGCAGGTAGGCGACGTGGCTGGCGATCTGGAGCATGCCCAGCACGCGGTCCCTCAGCGTGCAGGCCTCGCCCAGGGACTTCAGGCCGCGGGCGAGCCGGGCCATCTCGCCCCGTCCGTAGTAGTTCGTCTCGCAGCCCAGGGCCAGCACCACGTAGTCGGACTCGACCTCCCCACGCGAGGTAACCACGGCGGGGCGCTCCGGTTCGATGCTGCGGACGTCCGCCCGCAGGAAGCGCACGCCGAGCCGCCGGCAGTGCGGCTCCAGGGGGTAGCAGACGTGCAGCGGCGAGATACGGCCCGAAATCAGGTCGGGCAGCATAGGAGAGAACACGTTGAAGCGCCGTCGGTCAACGAGGGTAACGACGATGTCCGCACCGCGACGCCGCCATCGGACCAGTTCGTGCACGGCCGCCAGGCCCGCGAAGCCGCCCCCGACCACGGTCACCCTGGCCTTCATGGCTCTCTCAGCCCCCGGGCTGGTGCGCGGCCCCCGCTCGGGCAGCCGCCGCATCCCCACCGGCCGTGGCGCCGCCCCCGAGGTCCTGGCCCAGCGACAAGAAGACGGCACCTCCTGGATGGAGCACGAGGGGGAGTGCCGTCGTGCCGTCGCCGTAGGAAGCGGGCACCTCGGGACGGCACTCGCAGGTCAGGTCCACTACGTGCTCGAAGCGCCCCCGCACCTCTACCACGCCCTCCTTTGCACTATCCGCATCCAGGTTGATGACGAACAGGTACTTCGCCCCGTCGGCCCCCACGCGCGGGACGACGCTGATCCCTGCCAGGTCGGTCTGCACGTAGGGAAGGCCGACCGCCTCCTTCATCACGGCCTCCAGGACGCGCATGTTGCCCATTACGTGCACCGAATCCGGCCACAGGTAAAAGCTGCCCTCGCCGCAGGGAGCGACCAGCACGGGCGGGGCGCCCTCCCCTACCGGCACGCGCCTGACGTCCGCCTTGAGCCCCTCAAGCGACGCGTGCCAACGCCCATCGGCGTAGCGCCACCGCAGATCGCCCACCAGACGGCGCATCAGTCTGCCGTCAGGGCGACCATACCCGTCGAACAGGCCGAAGGGCCCCGTGGCAAAGACGGACCGCCCCTCCTGCATCAGTGCCACGAGCCGCTCCTGCAGGCCGTCGGGTACGTTCACGGCCCACGGCACGATCAACAGCCGCCAGTCGCCGCTGTCCCCTTCCGCAAGGAGGTGCTCCTCGGGCACGAGCAGGGGCATGTGGTGCTGCGCCAGCAGGTAGTCGGCCAGGGCGGTGGCCTCCTCGCGCGGGCGGCCGTCCGGCGCGCTCACGAGCGTGGCGGTCGTCGCGCGCAACAGGCAGACGTCGGGCGCGTCAAGCAAGGTGTCGAACAGGATGTCCTTGAACAGGTTCACCTTGCGCTCGACGGTCGGGATGACGCCCGTGCTGTAGCGCGGCACCTCGTAGTCGGCGGCGATGTTGATGAGCGAGTTATTCCAGTTCCAGGGCGAGTCGTGGCCCCATTCGGTCTCGAGGTTGAACAGCGAGATGCCGCGTTTGCCCCAGGCGACCTGCCGCCACAGGTTGCGCTCCACCACGGCCCGCATCACCGGCTCCGGCGTGCCCTTCGGGCTCCACTGGCTCCAGATGAACTCGTCCTCCCAGTGGGGCAGGCCGGCCCGGCGGTTCATCGAGACGGCGTAGAGGGACGACGTGGCGGGCCCCCCGCCCGGCCAGTCGTGCGTGCCGTAGAAGTCCCAGGGCACCGCCTCAGCCATCCGGCGCAGGTCCACCGCGGCATCGTTGCGCTCGATGGGCCCCGAGACGAACTGCGAGATGACGGCCTTGCGCGGGTCCTGCTCGTGCATCGCGTTCACGCACGTGGCGAACCACTCGGCGTGGCTCTCGGCGCGGAACGCCTGGAAGTCATGCACGGCGCCGCAGGGGACGGGCGTGCGGTCGTCCCGGGGCTCGGGGGGCGAAAGGTCAGCCGGCGGGGGCACATGCTCCAGGTCCGCGTAGTCGGTGCGCCACCGCGCGTTCAGCTCCTCCGCCGTACGGTAACGCCTCCGCAGCCAGTCGGTCCAGGCGGCGCGGGCGGCCTGGCTGTAGCCGCCCGGCCCCAGGCGTGTGTACTGGTAGCCGTGCTCGTGCCTCTCGATGGTAAGGGCCGGCTCGTTGGTCAGCTCATAGCTCACGACGCCCGGCTCCTCGGCGTAACGGGCACAGACCCGGCGAAGGAAGTCCGCCGCTACGGCGCGCATCTCCGGCTGCCATATGTTGACTGTGTTGTGGCAGTCGCCCTGCGGCGACCATTCGCCCTTCGCGTTGTGCAGGAAGGCCTCCTCGCCCAGCCGGCCCTTCAGTGCGGCGGCAGCGCCATCAGCCCCGTCCACGGCGATGTCGCAGACGTAGCCGTGCTCAAGGCAGGTCCGGATCACGCCGTCCAGGGCGCCCGTCACCAGCTCCCCCTCCGGCGTCAGCTCCGGAGACCACCAGCCGCTGACCAGGCGGAAAGCGAACGGCTCAAGCAGCCGCCAGTCGCCGTCGCCCTCAAAGAACAGCGAAGACGTAAAGCACGGGAAGATCAGGAACTCCTCGGCCAGCTCGCGCTTCGGCATGTTGGGCGGCAGCGCGGGAGGGCGCCATTCAGCGAAAGCGCCGTCGGAATCGTGTCCCAGCGCCTCCGAGACCTCCCGCAGCAGGGCCTCAGCCCGCCCGGCCTCTTCCCTTAGGCGGCCATAGTCCGCCGCCGCGTAGTCCGGCACGAGGTGCGGAGCTTCGAGTATGCGCCCGATCCGCTCGACGGCATCGGCGGCCTCAGCGAGCCGCCGGCCCGGCTCCTCGCGGCCCGGCTCGCCAGCGTATGCCAGCAGGCGCCTGCTCTGCGCGAAAACGTCCCGCAGGCGCGCCTCGCGGATGATGGCGCGGGTGTACTCCACGGCTTCGGGCAGACGCCGGAGCGGCAGCAGCTCCACGCGCGGGCCGGGTTCGTAAGCCGTGGCGTCAGGAGCGGCCTCCAGCTGGCAGTCGTCCCACCAGACCTCGCCCCCGTTGCAGATAAGGTGCGCCTTGAGCATCACGCAGTTCGGCGGCGCGCGGAACGTCTTGCTGAACCGCCGGTAGGCGGGCACGTCGCCGGGCAGCTCCGTCAGGCCGTCCAGCGCGTAGCTGACGACCTGCCCCCTGCCGTCCAGCCCCCAGCCTGCCACCTGCATGTCATTGCCGGCCTTCACCCTCGCGTAGACGCTCAGGGTATAGAGGGCTCCGGGCACGCACGGGACCGGCTTGGAATGGAGGTTGGCCCCGCCCTCGCCGGGGTTGACCACATGGTAGGCCCGTCCGCCGTCGCGTCCCGCGCCCTCCGCCACCTCCCCCGAGGAGGTGCCGGGAAACTGGTGCCACAGCGCCCACTCGGCCGGGCCCTGCTCGAAGCCTGAGTTGAACAGCAGGTTCCTGACCGGGCGCTCGTCCGTGCCGAACGGCGGCCCGCTGCGGTAGCGGCCACGCCAGCGTCCCCATTCGAGCTGAGCGCCGTCCCACCAGACGGTGCCGCCGCCGCAGATCAGATGGGCCTTCAGAGCAACGCAGTTCGCCGGCGTGCGCACAACGCAGGTGAACCGAGCCCACGCCGGCTGATCGGCCGGCACATCCACCCCGTGGGGGAGGTCGTAGCTCAACGTCTCCCCGTGCGGCCCCAGCGCCCAGAGCGCGACGCGCACCTTCTGCGCGCTGCGCGTGCGGGCGTAGACGGAGAGCGTGTAGTCGGTCTCCGCGAGCGCGGGGACGGGATCGGAATGCAGGTTGGCCGCTTTGCCCGCCTCCGTTTCCACTTTGAAGCAGCGGACGCCCTCGCGGGCGACTTCCTCTGTGACGCCGCCGCGGCTGCTCGGCGGGTCCTCCCGCCAAAGCTGCCAGCCGGCGTCTCCCTGCTCGAAGCCGGAGTTGGGCATGTAGTTCGGCGCGGCGAACGCGCCGACCGAGGCGCACGTCAGCAGCACGAGGCCGGCAAGGGCTTGTCTCACCCGCGCCTCCTGTCTCTTCAGCCGGGGCCGGTCCCTCAATGCTCTGCACGCGCCAGTCGGACCAGGCGCACCTGCCCGGGCCCCATGCCGACCGGCAGGCGCAACTCGCCGCCCTCCGCTTCGACGGGGATGTCCTCCCCCGCGATCAGGTCCCTGGCCGCCACGTCCGGCGGCAGCCCCAGTGCTCCGCCGTCAACCGCCACGGCCGTCTCCCGCCGCTCGCCGGCGTCGTTCAGCAACGTAAGGTAAACGACGCCCCCCTCCGTCGGCCCGAACCTCTCGACGTAGACGGCCTCGCCCTCCGTCAGCGCGTGCGTGACCGGCTCCCAGCCGGCCTCGGCGACGAGGCGCACCAGCGGGATGTAGCGCTTGAAGAGGTGACGGTCCCTGTTGTACCACGCCGGGTTCTGCCAGTACGGGTCGTCCGAAGCGTTGTGGCTGAACATGCTCGGCCATATGCCGTAGAAGAGGCAGCGCTGGAAGTACTTCTCCACCAGGTCGGGCGTCAGGTCGTCGAAGCGCGTGTTCATCAGGACCAGGTAGGGCTTGCGGTAGCACATGGTGCGCTTCAGGCTGAGCACCTCGTCGGCCGGCGGCCGCCAGCCTCCGTCCCGGTCGAGCCAGTCCATCTCACAGCCCATCACGTCCAGCCACGGGCAGAGGAAAGTGAAGCGGCTCGGCACCCCGTTGGCGAAGGTCAACTTGGCCATCGCGTGCACTTCTTCGGCGATCCACCGCGTGAACTCAAACTGGGAGAAGGACTTGTGGATGACGGGCTTCTTCGAGTCGGTGGCGAACGTCAGCGGCACGCGGACGCAGCGGAAATGCTCGCGGCGGTAGTTGCGGTCGGCCGTCACGTAGCCTTCCAGTGAGTCCAGGTATTCCCCGTCCTGCTCGCCCTTTGCCTCAGGGCCGTAGAGGCGGCCCTTTAGCTCGTCGTTCCAGTACATGCGGGCCTCTGACTCGCCCGGGATGTGCGGGTTGGGGTTGAGGCTGAAGACGGCCCCGTCCGTCCACGGCGTGTCGCGGACCAGATATTGCGGGCGGCCGTCCTCGTCGTAGGAGCCGGACACCTCAACGGCCCGGGCGTTGCGACGCTTCCAGGCGTTGTCGGATTCCGCCGCCCCCCG
>LJUE01000195.1 GCA_001303885.1 Planctomycetes bacterium SM23_32
ACCGGCCGCAGTCGCCCCCACGCGCGAGGCAGGCTACGCACCGGTGCTGCTGTGCGAGCGCCTGGACGCCGTGCCCCAGGGGCTGACGGGGATGGAGGCAGCCTTTCCCTTCTACCTGGTCACGGACGGCTGCCCGCCGGGGAGTGCCGCCCGGCTCATCCAGTCCGGCCGCATGCAGGGCGCCGAAAGCGTGTGGCTCTATCTGGACCTCAGACGGGCAGACTGGCGGCGCGCAGCACTCGAGGTGCGCAGCGCGTGCTGGGCGGGCGCCTGGCAGGGTCTGGCCGGGCTCGCCGTCCGCTGCCCGCCGCCGTCTGCCGCCGTTGACCGGCAGCTCGCTCTCTGGCACATCCTGCGGGACGTGCGCTCCGAGGTGGCCCTCTGGCGCCAGGCCATAGCCACGGTCTCCGCCAGGCCGGACACGCCCGAAGGCAGGGCCCGCAGGCTGAGGCGCCTCGCCACGCTCCAGAGCATCGTGGGCACCACGGCACACTCTCAGCTACGTCTCTACGAAGAGCGCCGGCCGTTTCGGGGCGTCTGTCGCATCCGTCCGTCGGGCGGCGACCGTCTGCGCCTGGGCGAGTTCGAGGCGGCGCGCTCGGAGGTCCTGAGCATCCTGGGCAACGTGGCGTCCGAGCCGGCCGGCGAACGCCGATCCGTCTTCTACCAGGGCATCCCGCTGGCACGCGACAGGCAGGCCAACTGGGCCATCGCCGCCGGGGACGGCGAGCATGCGTGGCAGGCGGCACTCGCCCTGCAGCGCGCCGTGCAGTCGGCCGCCGGCGTGGAAGTGCCCGTCTCGCGCAGCTTCCCGGACCTGGAAGCGGGCGGGACCGCGCCCGAGCTGGTCTGGCTCATTGCCGAGGGCGCCGAAGACCAGAACTGGCCGGAGCCTGTCCGCGCAGCCCTCGCCGCGCGCCGGGGGGCGGCCCTGGTCGGCGTCCGGCTCGAAGAGGGGCCCCTGGTGGCCGTGCTGAGCGCGGACTTCGATGTGGAGGCGCTGGCGCGCACCTTCCGGGAGCAGCGCGAGCTGTTCCCGCCTGCCCACCGGATGCACTGACCCCCAGAGCACAGGAAGATGCCGACGATGTTCTGTGGCATTGACGTGGGCACCCAGGGCGCACGGTGCGTGATGGTCCGCGATGACGGCGCGGTGGCGGGCCACGCGGAGCGCCCATTCGCCGGGGAGTCGGCCCCCCTGCCGGAGGGCTGGTTCGAGCAGGAGCCCGGCTCCTGGACCACTGCCGTGACCGCAGCCGTCCGCAGCGCCGCGGCCCGCCTCGACGCAAGCGAACCGTGCCTGGAGCACGCCGCCGCCATCGGCGTCACCAGCACCAGCGGCACGCTGTGCGCGCTGGACGCCGGGCGCAGACCCCTCATCCCCGCCATCATGTATAACGACGCCCGGAGCCGCGCCCAGGCCGAGGAGGTGCAGCACGCCGCCGCCGAGCTTGTCGCGCGCATGGGCTATCGCTCCGGCTCCTCGTTCGCCCTGCCGAAGATGCTGTGGCTGAAACGCAAGCGCCCGGAGGTCTACCAGGAGGCCGACCTGTTCCTGAGCCCGACCGACTACGTCATCGGCTGGCTCACGGGCCAGTACGAACGCTCCGACCAGACTAACGTGCTCAAATGGGGCTACGACCTGGTGCACGACCACTGGCCCAGCTTCATAGAGGACGCGCTCGGCATCTCGCGGGACCTTCTGCCCCGTGTGCAGACGCCCGGCGAGCTGGCCGGCCGCCTGACTGCGGAGCGCGCCGCGGAGCTGGGCCTGCCCGCCGGCATCCCCGTGGCCGCCGGCATGACGGACGGCTGCGCCTCGCAGCTCGCCGCCGGCGCCGTTCGCCCCGGCCAGTACAACACCACCCTCGGCACCACCATGGTCGTCAAGGGCGTCAGCGAGAGGCTGCTGCTGGACCCGCTGGGGCGCCTCTACTGCCACCGCCACCCCGAGGGCTGGTGGCTGCCCGGCGGCGCCAGCAACACGGGGGCGGAGTGCCTGGCCGCCGAGTTCGGCCCAGCAGAGACGGCCGAACGCGGCGCCCGTGCGCTCGCCGTGAGCCCTACGGCGCTGGTCGCCTACCCTCTCGTTGGCAAGGGCGAGCGGTTCCCCTTCGCCGCGCCGCAGGCCGAAGGCTTTCTGCTGGGCGAGCCGCGCGGGCGGGACGAGCTGTTCGCCGCTTACCTGGAAGGGGTCGCCTGCCTCGAACGGCTGGCCTACGAGACTCTCCAGGACCTCGGCGCCGACGTGGGCGACGTCGTCCTCTCCTCCGGCGGCGGCGCCCGCAGCGATGCCTGGCTCCAGATACGCGCCGATACGCTCGGCAAGGCCGTGATGGCCACGGCCGGCGGGCCGGCGGCCGGCGCCGCGATGGGAGCGGCCATCCTGGCGGCCGCGCTGGTGCAGTATGGCTCCGTCGTCGCAGCGGCCGACGCGATGGTGAGCATCGAACGCGAGTTCCAGCCCCGCCCTGCCCTGGCGGCGGCCTACGCACGGAAGTACGAGCAGTTCACCGCCGAGTGCCGACGCCGCGCCTACCTGCCCCCCTCGGGGCCCGGCTGAGAAGCGCAGTTCGCCTTTGCGGCCTTGATTTTCCGCATCCCGTGCGCTAAAAGGAGTGCCCGTCTCCCCGCCGCCGGTAGACGGCGGTTGCGGCGGGGAACGGCTCGCCCTGCACCGACGCCGCACAGGGAGGCAGCAGCCATGGCTCACAAGGACGTCGTCAACGTGGGCATGATCGGATGCGGTTTCATGGGCAAGACGCACAGCTTCGGCTACCGCAACGTCAACCCCATCTGGGACCCGCCGGTCAAGGCCGTCATGAAGTGCATCACCGGCAGCCGCTCGCGCGAGACCTGCCAGGCCGCCGCCCAGTCCTACGGCTGGCAGGATTACGAGGCCGACTGGCAGGACATGCTCCAGCGCGACGACATTGACCTGGTGGACATCGGCACGCCCAACTTCCTGCACCACGAGCAGGCGCTCGCCGCCGTCGAGGCCGGCAAGGACATCCTCTGCGAGAAGCCGCTCGCCATGACGCTGGCCGAGGCCCGCCAGATGACGCAGGCCGCCGAGGAGGCCGGCGTGAAGGCTATGTGCGGCTTCACCTACCGCCAGGCCCCCGCCGTGCGGCTGGCCCGCCAGATCATCGAGGCCGGCGAGGTCGGCGAGGTCTACCACTGGCGCGCCGTCTACCTGCAGGACTGGATCATTGACCCCGAGTTCCCGCTGGTCTGGCGGCTGGACGCGGACACCTGCGGCTCCGGCTCCCTCGGCGACCTGGCAGCCCACCTCATTGACATGGCGCTCCTGCTGGTCGGCGACATCGCCGAGGTCAGCGCGGTGCTCGAAACCTTCGTCAAGGAGCGCCCGCTCGTCGCCGCCGGCGGCGGCACGGGCCTGGTGGACAAGCGGGCCGCCGGCCAGAAGGGCCAGGTCAAGGTGGACGACGCCGCCCTCTGCTGCTGCCGCTTCGCCAACGGTGCGGTCGGCACCTTCGAGGCCACTCGCTTCGCCCAGGGCCACAAGAACGGCCACCGCTGGGAGATAAACGGCTCCAAAGGCAGCCTCGCCTGGAGCCTGGAGGACATGAACTACCTGGAGTTCTACAAGGCGGGCGAGGGCAACCGGCAGGGCTTCCGCAAGATACTCGCCACCGAGGGCGACACGCCGGGCTGGGAGGCATGGTGGCCGGCCGGCCACATCATCGGCTACGGCGAGCTGTTCATCAACGAGATCTACGAGATGCTCTGCGCCATCGCCGAGGACCGCCAGCCCGCGCCCAGCTTCCGCGACGGGCTGAAGTGCCAGGCCGTCCTCGACGCCTTCACGCAGTCCGCCAGGAGCAAACAGTGGGTCCCCGTGCCTCCGTGTTGAGCTTTGGCCTTTGCCGGGAGAAGGGAAGATGGCAAGACCCGTGACGCTGTTCACCGGCCAGTGGGCTGACCTGAGCCTGCGCGAGCTGGCCGAGATGGCAGGCAACTGGGGCTACGACGGCCTGGAGCTGGCCTGCTGGGGCGATCACTTCGACCCCGCCGAGGCCGCCGAGAGCACCGACTACTGCAACGAGCGCAAGGCTCTGCTCGAGGAGTTCGGCCTGGAGTGCTGGGCCATCAGCCACCACCTGGCCGGCCAGCTCGTGCTGGACAACCTCGACGCGCGCCACAACGGCTTCGTGCCCGAGGCGATCGCCGGCGACCACGGCAAGATGCGCCAGTGGGCCGTCGAGAGCATGAAGAACTGCGCCCGCGCCGCCCGCAACATGGGCATCGAAGTGGTCTGCGGCTTCACCGGCAGCTCCATCTGGCACCTCATCTACAGCTTCCCGCCCGTCGCGCCGGCCATGATCGGGGACGGCTTCCGGCTCCTCGCCGAGCGCTGGAACCCCATCCTCGACGTCTACGCCGAGTGCGGCGTCCGGTTCGCACTCGAGGTGCACCCCACCGAGATAGCCTTCGACATCGTCTCGGCCGAGCGCACGCTGGAGGCGCTGGACCGCCGGCCCGAGTTCGGTTTCAACTTCGACCCCAGCCATCTCCAGTGGCAGGGCGTGGACCCCGCCGTCTTCATCAAGACCTTCCCGGACCGCATCTACCACGTCCACATGAAGGACTGCGCCGTGACGCTCAACGGCCGGGAGGGCATCCTCTCCAGCTACCTGAACTTCGGCGCGGCGGACCGCGGCTGGGACTTCCGCAGCCCGGGGCGCGGCGACGTGGACTTCGAGGAGGTCATCCGCGCCCTGAACCGCATCGGCTACCAGGGCCCGCTCAGCGTGGAGTGGGAGGACAGCGGCATGGACCGCGAGCACGGCGCCGCCGAGGCCTGCGACTTCGTGCGGTCCGTAGACTTCCCGCCGAGCGAGATAGCCTTCGACGCCGCCTTCGACGAGTAAAGCCTGACGACGAAGCTCACGAAGGCACGACGCGGGACCCTGGACTCGGGACTGCGGACCTTGGGCTCTCGCCCTGCGCTGCCGGCGACGGCCGCGGCTGGCGCCCCCTGTGTCATTCCGAGGGCCGCTGGGGACTCGCGGCCCGAGGAATCTCGCCGTTGCCGCCCCCCTCGGCTCGGGACTCCGGACCCGGGACCCGCCGGACTTGTCCGCCTCCGGCGGAGGCGGGCAAGCTCCGCACTCCGCATTCCGAACCCGTAGAAGAAGAAGGCGCCGTCGCGTCCCTCCACACGACGGCGCCTTCGGCCTTCACCACGTTAGCGGCGCGCAGGCCCTTGGGGCCCTGCTCGACGTCGTATTCGACCACGTCGCCCTCGGACAAGGTCCGGAAACCCATGCCCTGGATGGCGCTGTGATGGACGAAGACGTCCTTGCTGCCGTCGTCGGGCGTGATGAAGCCGTAGCCCTTCTGATCACTGAACCACTTTACGGTGCCTTTAGGCATTGCGTAAACCTCGCACTGCTGAGCAATTGCGGCGAGCCGACGCACCGCGGCGTCTTGAAAGCTCGACCTGTCGAAGCCGCTCCGTCTGAGACGCTTGCAGTTGAGCAGGTACAAAGCGCCGTTCGGAGCTACGGGGAGCACTCAAGGATCGCGCGGTGTCGGGGGGAGGGAACCCACGGGACACGGGCAGGAACCTGATTGTGCAGAGCCGGACAATGCGGCCGACCCACATAGCTTCAGAACGCGCCAAGCCGCTCCGCACGACATGAATGAAGCGCCGTGCCGCCCCCGTCGGGGGAGCAGTAACTCGGCTTTGACGCGCGCATTATACCCGCCCGAGGCCAATAACACAAGGGCAAAAGGGGCGATGCAGACTCGGTTGTCTAGCCGGTCGCCCACCAGTGGAGCCCCGAGGAAGAACGGCGCTTGACGCCGCAGGGCTTAGGAGCTAGAATCTATTCATCAGACGGCCCATTTGGCCGCGCATAGCCGGGGGAGGAGTAACAGGGAATGTGGGGGGCAGTGGTCTTCGTGTTGAGCTTGCTCGTTAACGTGTTCCAGTACTTGAAGGCGCACAGCAACGCGTTTCACCTGCGTCTCAAGCGCGTTCGCAATTGGGTAACGAACCGGACCGTCTTCTGGGACGTTCACCTGTCCTTCGATTGCGGCTCTGGCAAGGAACAACGCACGCAGGCCCTCGCACTGGCCTTCCATGAGCTGGGGAAGCACTTCCCACTTCAGGTCGACCGGGACCTGGAGACAGACAAGGTCGCGTATGTGGACGGCGTTCGCTTCCAACTGACCTTGAACGATCAAAGCCTCGAAGTCCACCTCACCGACCAGAGAGTCCCTTACCGGGAGACGTTGAAGCTGCTCGACGCCAAGATCCTGCCACTTATCGAGTTCCTTGAGGAACGACTCCCCGGAGCACCCTCGGCCTATGGCCTCTCGGTGAGGTTCGGGGCGGATGCGAATCCATACAAGGGCCTTTTCTTGCAGCGGTTCCAGGACCTGAAGGTACGGGCGTTCACCTGTTCCTTCTACGATGCGTCGCCCCCGTCCGGGGGCGACGTGACGGTGTACGAGGACTCGGTTTCAATTGTGGCGGGCAACCGCGACGCGTTCAGGCGCTTGTCAGAGCGTTACCTGGCACTTGGCGCGCCGAGGAACTAGCTGTGGCCGGGTTCACCCTCTATCCGTTTCTAGTGAGATCGCTCCCTCCCGAGAGACCCTTGAAGTACACGACCCCTCCCGCAGGCGAGCAGTCCCAGCTGTTTGACGAGGACACATACAAGCAGCCTGCCGCGTCCGACGCCGAGTTCACTCAAGTACGCTCGCGCCCGGGCAATTTGGGCAAGTACGA
>LJUE01000196.1 GCA_001303885.1 Planctomycetes bacterium SM23_32
CCCATGATGCCCTTGTTCGCGGCGGCCGGCGATGGCGCGGCGCAGGTGCATGCCCGCATCGAGTGGGCGGGGCTGCCGCACGGGGTTGCGGCCCTGGTGGCGCTGGGCGTTGCCGCGGCCATCGTGGCGGGCACCATCATGCTGTACCGGCGGGAGCGCGCGGCGTCGGCGGCCGGAGTGCGATGGGTCTGCTGCGGGCTGCGACTGCTCTGCCTGGCCGTGCTCGGGGCCATCCTGCTGAGGCCGTCGGTGGCCCGCGACCTGGAACGCGTCCTGCCGTCGCGGCTGGTGCTGCTGGTTGACCGGTCGGCCAGCATGTCGGTGCGGGACCCCGAGCTACCGGCTGACGCCGCCGCCGCTTGGGCACGGGCGCTCGGGCTGGCGTCCCCCGCGCAGGCCCGCCGGCTGACGCGCCACGAGCTTGTCCGCGGCCTGCTCACGCAGCGGGGGGCGGAAGCCCTCGCCGCTGCGACCCGCCGCCACCAGGTGGAGCTGGTCACCTTCGCCGCCGAGGCCGGCGCAGTGGCGAGCTTCCCGCGCGGCCAGGCGGCCGCTCCGCTCGACGTCCCGTCGTGGCAGCCCACGGGCGCGGCCACCGACCTCGCCGGCGCCCTGGAGGCCGCCTTGCAGCAGGGCTACGGTCCGTTGGCCGGCGTCGTGGTCCTGACGGACGGGCGGGACACGGCCGGCGGGGACGCGCAGGCGGCGGCGCGCCGGGCGGCCGAAGCCGGCGTGCCGCTGCACTTCCTGGGCGTGGGCAGCCCGCTGGCAGCAAGGAACGTGCGGGTGGTCGAGCTTGCTTCGGCGGACCACGCGCTTGCCGGGCTGCCGCTCTCCATGCAGGCGTTCGTCCAATCTGAGGGCTACAGCGGCCAGGAGGCTGAGCTGGTGCTCAGCGCCGCGGGCGCAGAAAGCGGCCGCACCGAGGAGGTCTTGCGCCGCGCGGTGGTGCTGGCGCCGGACGGCCGTCGCCTGAGCGTGGACCTGACGCACGTGCCGCCGCTGATCGGCCCGGTCCGCTACGAGGCGCGCGTGGGAGCGCTTGGCGGCGAGTCGCGCACCGAGGACAACGCCGCCTCGCGCCGGGTGCTGGTGAGCGAGGACAGGCTGCGGGTGCTTCTGGTGGCCGGGGGGCCGTCACGGGAGTACCGGTTCCTGAAGGGCCTGGTCGAACGGGCGCCGGCCTTCGAGCTGACAGTGCGGCAGGGACGCGCTGTCGGAACTGGACGCCGTCATCCTGTGCGACCCCGCCCCGACTGACCTCGACGCCGCGTGGCTCGAGGCTCTGGCGGACGTCGTGGACGAGCAAGCCGTGGGCCTCGTGTTCATCGCGGGCGGGGCCTACACGCCCGAGGCGGTGCTGGACGACGCCCTCGCCCGCCTCCACGACCTGCTCCCGGTGGTTGCGGACGCTGCCCGGACGCGGGCGCTGGTCGGCGGAGCGGGCTACTTCGACCGGGAGCGGGCCGTGTCGTTGGCCCCGGAGGGGCGGGGGCATCCCATCACGGACCCCGGCGGCGGGGCCGATCCCGTCGGGTACTGGCCCCGCATGCCGCCTGTCTACTGGGCGCTGCCCGCGCTTCGGGCCAAGCGGGGCGCGACGCCGCTGCTGCTGGCCGAAGACCCTGCGTTCGGCGAGGGGACGGTGCTGGCGGCGACGCAGTCCTACGGGCTCGGCCGCGTCTTCTACTGCGGCAGCCCCGAGACGTGGCGCTGGCGCCGCCGGGGCGTCGAGGTCTACGAGCGGTTCTGGCTCCGGGCGCTCCGCTACTGCACCGCCGGCCGCGTGCCGGGGCGGCGGGGCGTGCAGATGGCGGTGGGGCGCTCGTCCTACACGCTGGGCGAGGCGGTGCCCGTGGAGGTCAGCATCGCCGACGAACGGCTCCGTCCACGGGCCGGCGGCGTGGTCGAGGTCGTCGTTGAGCACGAGGGCCGCCCCCTCGGCGACCTCGAACTCCGCAGCGTCCCCGGGGCCGCCGGCCGTTTCGGCGGCGTCTTCCTACCCGAGTCGCCCGGCTCCTACGACTTGGTTCTCGCCCTGCCCGAGATCGGCAGGCTGATGGAGTCGTTCGAGGTGCGCCCCCCGGACGTGGAGTTCCGCGACCTGCGCATGGCGCCGCGCGTCATGGGGGAGCTGGCGGGGTCGGCCGGCGGCCGTTACCTGGGGCCGGAGGAGTTCGCCGCGCTGCTGGAAGCAATCCCGGACCGGACGCGCACCGTCACCGAGCCCGGCCCTCTGAGGCCCCTGTGGGACACGCCCTGCTTGCTGGCGTTGCTCGGGCTGGCGCTGGTCGCCGAGTGGGTCATGCGCAAACGGATGGGCCTGGTGTGACGCGCCCGGCCGTTCAGGCGCCCGAGGCCAGCACGTCGAACATCGCGGTGCCCCGGGGAGCGGCTATCAGCAGCTCCTCCTCTTTGGTGTGCATGGCCGGCCGGCGTCCGCCGCAGCTGAGTGACACGTTCACCCGTCCCGTCACGAGGGGGTAGACGGTGCATTCGCCGCAGGCCGCCCCCAGCGCCGAGACCGTGCCCAGCAGGCGCTCGCCGGTGCGGCGCGTGTGCCGATCTTCACCAGAACGTCCGGTTCGAGGTCGCCACAGGGGTAGGGGAAGTAGATGATGAACGGGCTCGCGCTTTCCAGCCGCCAGCCCTTGTCGAGGTAGGCCGACGCGATCGCCTCGTCGTCGGCGTCGCCCCAGGCTCGGAGAGCCCACGCCACGCCGTCCGGTTTCGGCTCCTCCAGGCCCATGCAGAAGCGGGCCAGCGCGCAACTGAGCCGGTCGGCCGCTATCTGGACGGCTTCGCCCCGGAGCGCGCGGCCCATGAAGCCACAGTGGGTCCGCCGGCTATTCCTTGCTCATGTTGCGTCTCAGGGCGCCACGTATCTGGTTGACCGTCTCGTCGCCGTGCTCCAGGGGACGCCGCTCCATCGCCAGGCGCCGGTAGCCCATCAGGTTGCCGGGGTAGCGGGGCAGGAGCTGGAAGTTCAGGTGGTTGATGGGGCCGTCGCACATGCTGAGGATGTAGACCTTCTCGGCCCCCAGCGCGCTCTTGATGGCCTTGACCACCTTGACACACATCTGGAAGACGGCCGCGGCTTCCCCGTCGGAGAGCTCCGAGACGTCCTCCCGGTGCGGCTTGTAGGTGAGGATCGTGTGCCCCTCGACCCGCGGGTAGCGGTCGAGCACGACGCGGAACTCGTCGTCCTCCCAGATGATGTGCTGCTCGCCGAAGACCTCTTTGGTCTTCAGGTCCTGGCAGATGTAGCAGATGCCCTGCCGTCTGAGCTCCTGGATGCGCTGAAGCAGGTCTCGCCGTTCGCGCTTCCACTTCTCAAGCTTCTCGGGTGCGGACTTCTCCGTGGCCATGCCCATCGGCTCCCCTCCGAAAACATGGCCAGCCTTTAACCGTCGGCTGGCTCCCAACATATGTGCGCCCCTTCCTCTCAAGACTGTAGCCCAAAAGGGCCGGATGTGCAAGACCTATTCCAGGGCGATCCCGGCGGCCGGGCAAGCCCGCCGGGCACGCGGGCCGGCCCTTGCCCGCGAAGGTGGAACGGCGTACGCTGGCCCCTTCCTGACGCTCTGGTTCTGCGGAGCGCGTGCATGAACGTGACCATCCGCCAGGCAGGCGCCGACGATGCTGAGCTGCTGGCCGGGATCGTGCGCGATTCCTTCCGCACGGTGGCCGAGCGGTTCGGCCTGACGCCTGAGAACTGCCCCCGCCACCCCTCCAACTGCACGGCGGGCTGGATAGCCGAAGCGTTCGAGAGGGGCGTCAACTACTACGTCCTGGAGTGCGACGGGCATCCGTGCGGCTGCGTGGCGCTGGAGGAGGCAGACGACGCCGGCCATCTGGGCCGGCTCGCGGTGCTGCCCGCCTTCCGCGGGCGGGGGTTCGGACGGGCGCTGGTCGAGCACGTCGTCGAGCGGACGCGCGCCCTGGGGCTGAAGCGCGTGGAACTCGGCGTCATCGCCGAGGACGAGGGGCTGCGGCGCTGGTACGAGGGGCTCGGTTTTCGGGACGGCGAGCGACGGCGCTTCGAGCACCTGCCCTTCGAGGTGCTCTTCATGTCGCGCGGGCTATGAGGGGCGGCGCCGGTAGCGTTCGTGGTGAAGCACTTCTTCGAGCGGCCTCTTCTGCGCCTGGGACGGCTCCTCGGTCGGCTTGCCGATGGGCAGGATGGCCAGCAGGCGGCGGTCCGCCGGCACGCCGAGCACCTGCTTGCCGTAGTCCTCGTGGCGCAGCACGTAGCCTTCCACCCAGAGCGAGGCATAGCCGAGTGCGACGGCGGCCAGGAGCATGTTCTCGATGGCGGCGGCGGCGTCCTCCTTCCAGTAGTCGCTGGCCGCCTCGTCCATGACCACGGCGATGGCCGCCGGGGCCTCGGCGATGCAGCCCTGGATGTGGCCAAGGGCGCGGAGCGTCTCGGCGTCGCGCACGAGAACGAACTCCCAGGGCTGTCGGTTGTGGCCGGAGGGGGCGCGGCGGCCGGCGTCGAGGATGCGCAGCAGGTCCTCGCCGGGTATCTCGCACCTGGCGAACGAGCGCACGCTGGCGCGCCGCTCCACCGCCTCAAAGAAATCCATGTCGGGCCTCCGCATGGGCTTTCAGTTCACGTCGCCCAGGTAGACGGGCGTGTCTGCGCTCGGCTTTGCCAGCAGGCGGCGGAGCACTTTCGGCCAGAACGGGCGCTCCTCCAGACGCTCCAGATCGAGCCATTCCCAGCCGAGCTGGTTCTCGTCCGGATGCGTCTGCCGCTCCTCGTCCGGCGCCCTGACCAGCCGGCACTCGAAGAGGAACTCCAGCGAGTGCACGTCCGGCTCCTGCTCGGCGAACTCGTGGTTCCGGGCGACGTACTCGCGGATGAACCGCAGTTCGCCCGCTTCCACCTCGGCGCCCGTCTCTTCGCGGACCTCCCGCTTCAGCGTCTCGACGAGCGTCTCCCCGGCGCGCTGCCCGCCTCCGGGCAGGATGTAGTAGCCGCCCGCGGCGTCGCGGCTCCTGATCGCCAGCAGCCTGCCCTCGTGCACGATGATGGCCTTCGCCGAGTTCCTCAGGAACACTTGCCGCTCACCTCCTGCGGATCACGGACGGGCGCTCACTGCCCCGCGGATCATGCGGGTAGTCCACGCGCACCAGCGCCAGCCCGCGCGGGCGTGCCGTGGGGCCGGCCGCCTTGCGGTCCCGCGCCTCGAGGGCCGCAGCGAACTCCGCCGGCGGCACCTTGCCCAGCCCCACCCTCAGCAGCGTCCCCACGATGATGCGCACCATATTGTAGAGGAACCCGTTCGCCTCGACGAGGTAGTGCAGCTCGTCGCCGTCCTCGACCAGTTCACTGCGCAGCACGCGGCGCACGTTGCTGGCGGCCTCGGCGTGCTCGCTGGCGAAGCTGGTGAAGTCGTGCTCGCCCACCAGCACGGCGGCCGCGTCGCGCATGGCTCTCAGGTCCAGCGGGCGCCAGACCCTCAGCGCGAAGCGGTCCCTCAGCGGCCGGCGCGCGGCGCTGCGCAGGATGCGGTAGCGGTAGAGCTTGGACGCGGCCGAGAAGCGGGCGTCGAAGCCCGGCGGCGCCTCGCGGCAGTCGAGCACCGCCGCGTCGTGCGGCAGGTAGTGGTTGATGGCCTTCAGGAACTCGGCGGCGCTGAGGGCGCACTCCGTGTCGAAGTGGGCCACCTGTCCCTCGGCGTGCACCCCGGAATCGGTCCGGCTCGCTCCGGTGACGCGCAGCGTCTCGCCGCACGCCCTGAAGATGGCCTCCTCCAGGGCGCCCTGGACCGTGCGCCCCTCGGCCTGCACCTGCCAGCCGTAGAAGTCCGTCCCGTCGTATTCGACCGTGAGCATCAGCCGCCGCATGGCACCGAATCTAAACCGGCGGCCCGGCGGCGTCAAGACGGGGCGCCTCGTCGTGGCCATTCCGGTACTGCATAACGGCAGTTTCGGCTCCGGAGTCTCCCGTTTCGAGGTCTATACGACGTCCCGTGAAAGCATACGGATCCAGGACGTCCGATACTCCATCCGCGTCGGCCGAGCCATCGGCGTCCAGGACGGTCACCGCGCCGTACCCCTCATAGCGGTAGCGTTCGACCACGTTCTCGGTGGCGTCCGTCAGGGCCATCACGCTGAACAAGGTGTTCTGGTGGTAGTAGACTACCTCATTCGTGTCGCCGGAGCTTGTCCCGAGCGACATCGAACGGAGTCGAGGGATCGTCCTCCGCATTCAGGCTTGCGCTGCATAGCCTTGGCGGCGCAGCGTCCCTTTCCTGCACGGCCACGGCGTCTATATAGCCGGGCGCATATGCCAGTCGGACACGCCGCCCCAGATGAGGCGCCGCTGCGTCCAGCCGCCCTGACCGTCCGGCTCGGCCGTGAACGCGATCCGCCCCAGCGCGTCGAACGCATACTCGTCCAGGCTGACCCACTCGCCCGACTCCCGCCGCTCCACCCACTTCAGGCGATTGCGGTAGTCGTAGTACATCCGCAGCGACCCGTCCGCCAAGTACTCCTAGCATTGCAGGGTTCTGCCCCGCTTGCCGCAGACCAGGGATTACCGCGGACTAGGGCCTTCCGTCACCCCCGTTGAGCAAGTGGAAGTTGCTGATCTCTGCTCGGTCCCCCCTCCAATCTAACTCCAGCACAACTGCCCTCGCACGCAGCCCGCCGGGGCCTGGTACTCCAAAAAGCAGAACGCCATCTGCCGTGGCGTGCTCTTCTCCCCGCCGCAATGCATCCCAGCCGAACACGAGTTGGCAGGCACCTAGAGCGTTCTCAAGTTCCCCTTCCTCGGGGGCCCCCGGGTCCCGTCGCTGTTCCTCGCGCTGAACGGCTTCAGCGCCGCTCGCCAGCGCATCCCGACGGGTGCCAGACCCCCTGCTGCCTTGCAGCGGTTCTGCTTGCGTATGCCAGGCGTAGCCTGGCTGGACGACACTATCAGGCGGATACCAGTCCTCAGGGAAGCGCGAGACCACAAGAACCAGGCGCAGCCTCGCACCTGCTTGGCCACCGACCAGTTCTCTGATCCCCTGCACAAGGGCTTCCTGCCGAGCGGGGAGGGTGGGCACGTCTGCTTGCTCGCAGAACACGCGGTCAAGTACGGGCGCCAGCTCTTGCATTACCGTAAGAGGCATACCAAACACTTGAAGGTCAGCCTGTTGCCGTGGCCCAAGAGCCGTCGCTGTGTTCTCTTTGAGCGCACGCAGTAGAGACCTAGCGAATGCCTCTGCAAACCATGGCGGCACCGCCTCTCCATCGACGACTCCTCTCGCGTGGAGTCTTTCGCCCATTGGTTCCCAGTCTGAGCCGATGCATCCGCCCGTCCAGAAAAGGGCAACAAGGATCACGCCGCTGGTGAGGAAGTCCCGAGCCAGCATGACCGCGCGCGAACGTGCCTCAGGTTCACTCATACTCAATTGCCTCCTTCAGCAGGTGCACAGACGCAGTTCCCGCGCTCCCAGAAGTAGTCTACGTCGACCTCGATGTAGATGTCGTAGCGCCACCAGCGAGTGACCACTTCAGCCTCTATGCTAAACTCCCCCGTACCTTTGCGCTGGTCCTGGATTAGGCATTCCTTCCCTTCCGGGCAGTCCTTCTGCCAGAAGATAACCGGGCCTCTCTCGATCTTCCGCTTGAGGCGCCACTGAGCGAACCGTTCGACGGGCAGTATGTACATGATCGTCCGCAAACCGATGGTCAGATACGTATTGCCGTGCCAGTCGACGGATATCTCAGGGACCCGAATCTCGCTTAGCCCGCCACGCCCGCACTCGTATTCCCCAGAGCTGTATAGACCCTCGTACTCCCTGAGCTTCTGCCAAATAGTGGCACCGTCTGGATCAGCACCGGCGCGGCCCTCTGGATCAGTATGGAGAGTCGGCATGCCGAGAACGTACCCGTATAGAGCCATCCCATCGGCGTAGCCGAGGGGGTCACGGCTCACGAAGCGGCCGAGGGTGGGGGAATACCACCGATGCCGATACTGCATGAGGGCGCTTTCGTCATCGAGGCGGCGGGCGGTGAAGGTGTAGGGGTTGCCTACATCGCTGATTCCGTCGGCGTCGGCGCTTCCATCCGCGTCCAGGACCGTGCAGGCGCCGTAGGCGTCAAACCGATACCTCTCCACGACCGATTCGTTGGCGTCCGTCAGCGCCATCACGCTGAACAAGGTGTTCTGGTGATAGTAGGTTACCTCATTGGTGTCCCCGAAGTCGTCGTCGCCGTTGAGATCGCGTTCCTGGACCGCCACGGCGTCTATGTAGCCGGG
>LJUE01000012.1 GCA_001303885.1 Planctomycetes bacterium SM23_32
CAACCGGGCCTTCGTGATCGGGCTGATCGCTTCGTTCGCGTTCCGCTTTCTGCGGGCGCTGCCCCTGCTGTTCGGGCGGGACGAGGCCTGGGGGGTGACCATCCCGTTTCAGGACGTGCTGGCGGACACGCCCCTGGCCGAGCTCAGCATGGTGAACGTGGACATCTGGTGGAACGCGATCGGCTTCGCCTACCTGGTGCCGGCGGACGTCTCGCTGAGCATCTGGTTCTTCTACCTGGTGGGGCGCTTCGAGCTCCAGACGTCCGCCTGGTACGGCTCCTCCTTGCATTACGGGGGCACATGGAGCCAGTTGATGTACTGGCAGATGGCCGGGGCCTACGTTGTCTTCACTCTGGGCACGCTCTACATGGCCCGTCGCCACCTGGCGGCCGTAGCGGCCAGGGCCGTCGGCGCGGGGCGCAGCGACGACTCGGACGAGCCGGTCGGCTACCGGCTGGCCTTCTGGGGATTTGCGGCCTGCACGGCGGCGGTGGTCGTGTGGCTCTGCTGGTACGGGATGAAGCTCTGGGTGGCGGTGGCGCTGCTTTTCCTGGCGCTCTCGGTCATGCTCTGCCACGCGCGGATAGTCGCCCAGAGCGGCATGTACGTCACCCAGCCCAACGTGTCCCTGCCCAGCATCCTGCACGGGCTGGGGTTCGGCAACGTGTTCAGCTCGAAGGGGGCCATCATCGGCGTGCTGTGGCACGGCATCTTCATCAACGGCAGCACGTCGCTGCTGGGGCCGCCGGCAATCCACGCCTTCCAGATCAGCGAGGTCTTCAAGCGGCGGCGCCGCCTGCTGCTGCCGGCGCTGATCGTGGCCATGCTGCTGGCGATGGCGGCCTCGGGCTGGACGGCCGTGCGCATGGGCTACCGGCTCGGAGGCGCCAACTTCTCCGACACGTGGGGCCAGATGGACCACCCTCGCAACATGTTCTGGGAGGCCCACCAGATCACCCAGAACCCCGACCAGCACTACCCGCCGCGCTGGGTGCCGCTCGGCATCGGGGTGGGACTCACCGGCATCGTCATGTTCATGCGGGCGCGCTTCTACTGGTGGCCCATCCACCCCATCGGTCTGCTGGGCATCAGCAACTGGCACATAGACCGCCTGTGGCTGCCCTTCCTGCTCGGCTGGCTGACCAAGGTGTCGCTGATGAAGTTCGGCAGCGGCCGCGCCGTGCATCAGGCGCGTTTCTTCTTCATGGCCCTGATACTGGAGGAGGCGTTCGTCGGCGGCATCTCCACCCTGGCCCGCACGCTCAGCTCAGGCTCTATTCCCGGTTTCTGAGCCGGGCCGCTTCACTCGCCGCGCAGGGCGGCGAAGAGCGTTCGGAAGCAGTTCGCTGCGCCGAGCGCGTTGCGGCTGCGCCTGCGCTCCGGGTCGAGCTCGCCGTTGTAGGCCCGCACGAACGCGTCGAACCCGCACCACGTGGTCTGGAGCATGCCGAGCGCCCGGTCGCTCCGCTCTCGCAGGCGGCGCATGATGTCCAGCTCCTCCAGCGCCACGTCCTCTTTCTGCCAGGGGCAGGTGACTACGCCGAAGCCCTTCTCGGCGAAGAAGGCGGGCGTCTCGAAGGCGCGCTCGTAGTGCCAGTCGCAGATGACGATGTCGGTCGGCACGGCGTCAATGGCGGGCCACGTGCCGTTGGCGCTGCCCTCCCACTTCCCGGTGGGGAACTGCTCGGCGTTGATGAACCGGTCGCCCCACATCCACGTCGTGACGCCCCTGTCGGCCAGGTGGTTGGCGAGCGCGCTCACCTCACCGGCGAACAGCTCCGCCGGGTCCTTGCCGGCGCAGCGGGGGCACTGGTCCTCGGCGATCAGGAAGACCTCGTCCATGCCGACGTGGAACTGCTCGGCGCCGAAGACCTCGGCCAGTTCGTCCATCAGGCCGAAGACCACTTCGTGCACCTGCGGGTGGAGCGGGCAGTAGCTGCGGCAGTAGAGCGCGTCCTGGTCGGCGTCCTGCGGGATGTCCGGCCGCTCGTCGAACTCCGGGAAGGCCCGCAGCAGTCCGAAGCTGCGGCCCCTCCAGGACTGATGCCCCAGGCAGTTCATCTGCGGCACCGGCTCGATGCCGACGTCGCGGCAGGCCGACGTGATGCGCATCACGTCCTCGCGCGTCAGCGCGTCCCGCTCCGCCACCTGGGGGTAGCTCCGATAGTCGTAGGCGTAGTTCACCTCCAGCACCAGCAGATTGACGCCCTCCCGGGGCAGCGCCTCGCGGATGAAGCGTTCCCAGGCGTCCAGGTTACCGTCGGCATCCACGGACACGTGCAGTCCGCGAACCGGCAGGCCGTCTCCACCAGCCGACTCCATCGCCGTCATCTCATCCTCCCTCTGTCTGATGTGCTCACGTACTGCCAAAGGTCCGCTTGCCGCATGCCGTCACAGGTCCACGATCTTGCCCGGGTTCAGTATATTGCGCGGGTCCAGTGCGCGCTTGATCTTGCGCATCAGATCCAGTTCGGCCTCGCCGGCGACCAGCGGCATGAAGGCCTTGCGCTTGGAGCCGATGCCGTGCTCTCCGCTGATGGTGCCGCCCAGGCGGCGGGCGGCGCGATAGAGCTCCGTCAGGCACTCGGGCAGCTTGCGGCGCCAGGCGTCCATGGGCTCGGCGGGGTCCTTGACGACGGTCACGTGCAGGTTGCCGTCGCCCGCGTGGCCGTAGCAGGGCATCTGCACGCCGAACCGGTCCGACAGCCGATCCAGCTCGGGCATCAGGTCCGGGATGGAGGCCGTCGGCACGACGATGTCCTCCAGGCTCTGCACGGGGCTGATGACCTTGAACGCCTCGGCGATGTTGCGCCGGATGCGCCAGAGCCGCTCGCGGGTGGTGTGGTTGTCGGCCACGTAGACCTCCTGCGCCCTGTGGTCCAGGCAGATCTCTCCGATCCTCTCGTAGTCTCGCCGGACGATCTCCTCGTCGCTGCCGTCCACCTCGATCAGCAGCATCGCGCCGGCCCGCTCGTAGTCGAGCTGCTCGTTGAGATAGCGGCAGGAAGCCTGCACCGAGAGCCGGTCCATCAGCTCGATGGCTGTCGGGATGACGCCGCCGGCGGTCATCAGGACGGGCACGACGGCCACGGCGGACCGCACGTCGGCGAACGGCACAAGGAGGACCACCTGCGCCGTCGGCAGCGGGAGAAGCCTCAGTATGATACGCGTGACGATGCCCAGCGTGCCCTCGCTGCCGACCATGAGCTTGAGCACGTTGTAGCCGGTGACGTCCTTGAGGCGCTTGCCGCCGAGTTCGACGATCTGGCCGGTCGGCAGCACCACGTCGAGCCCCAGCACGTAGCGCTCGGTCACGCCGTACTTGATGGCTTTGCCGCCGCCGGCGTTCTCGGCCACGTTGCCCCCGATGCAGCACGTCTCCAGGCTCATCGGGTAGCCGGCGTAGAAGAGCCCCAGCGCGGCGACCGCCTCGTTGATGTCGTTGGTCACCACGCCTGGTTCGACGACGGCCATCATGTTGGCCTCGTCTATCTCCAGGATATGGTTCATCCTCTCGGTGGACAGGACGATGCCGCCGAACAGGGGCACCGCGCCGCCGGAGAGGCCGCTGCCGGCGCCCCGCGGCGTCACCGGGATGCGGCGCTCGTAGGCCAGACGCACGATCCGGGCCACCTCCTCGGCCGTCTGCGGCCGCACGACCACCTCGGGCATGGCCGCGCACTCCCGGTCGGCGACCTCGTCGTGGGAGTAGGCCTCGAGCTTCTCGGGATCGGTCAGGACGTGACGTTCGCCCACGATGCGCGCCAGCTCGGCCAGCACCTCCTCCGTGACGGGACTGTAGGGCATGGCGCTCACCCGTCGCCCTCCCGCGCGGCCCTCCTGCGCTCGACCTCCTCGACCAGGGCGGGCACCACCTCGAACAGGTCCCCCACCACGCCGAGATCGGCGACCTGGAAGATCTGGGCGTCCGCGTCCTCGTTGACGGCCACGATGACGTCGGCCGTCTGCATGCCGGCCAGGTGCTGGATGGCGCCGGAGATGCCGACGGCCACGTAGAGGCGGGGGGTGACCGTCTTGCCGCTCAGGCCGACCTGGTGCGGATAGCCGATCCAGCCGCGGTCCACCGCCTCCCTCGAGGCGCCGACGGCCGCCTCGAGGGCGCGGGCCAGGTTCCGCACCACCCCGAAGCCCTCCGCCCGCTTCAGGCCCCGCCCGCCGGCGACCACGCGCTCGGCGTCCTGGACTGCCGCCCCCGCTGCCTGTTCGGCGCGCAGGGCGAGCCACTCGACCGGGCTCTCGGCCAGCCCGTCCGGCACGTCCACGCGCGTGATGCAGGCCCCCAGGGCAGGCGCGGCGGGGCGCCGCGGCGGCGGCTGCGCGGCATGAGGGCGGACGGTCGCCATCTGGGGCCGGTGGTCGGCCGTCATGATCGTGGCCAGGACTTTGCCGCCCGCAGCCGGCCGGATCTGGACCAGGTGGCCCGTGTCCGGGTCTATCTCCAGCCGCGTGCAGTCGGCCGTCAGGCCGGTCTCCAGGCGCACGGCCAGGTAGGGCATCAGCGTGCGTCCGGCGGTGGTGGCAGCGGCGATGATGATCTCCGGCCGGCCCCACCGCACGAGCATCTCCAGCACGCCGGCGTGCGCCTCGACCAGGAACGGATCGAGCCCGGGTGATTCGGCCACGCACACTCTGTCCGCCCCGCGCTCGGTCAGCTCCTCCAGATCCTCCTCTCTGAGCCGGGCGCCGAGGGCGATGGCGCACAGTTCAGCGGGCCGGCCGGACGCCTCCAGCCCGTCAGCGAGGTGCCGGCCCCACGTGAGCAGCTCGTAGGAGACGCGTTTGAGCCTGCCGCCTGCCTGCTCGGCCAGCGTCCAGACCGCCATGCGCCCGTCCTGGGGAGGGCCTGTCATAGGAGGTGATGCTCCTGCAGGAAATCGGCCAGTTCGGCGGCGGCGCGGCCGGCGCCGATCCTGGCCGCGTCAACGATCCGTCCCGTCCTCGTCAGCGTCGGGCGCTCGATGGCGGTCACGCGCGTCGGCGAGCCGGCAAGCCCTACCCGGGCGGCGTCCACTTCAATGTCGGTCGGGCCGCGGTGGACCACCTCCTGGCGGCGCGCCCGCTGCTTGCCCCGGAGCGTCGGCAGGCGGGGAAAGCCGACCTCCTTGCCGGCTGTCAGCAGACAGGGCAGAGGCAGCCGCAGGGACTCGTACCCCTCCTCTATGAGGCGCTCCACGGTGACGAAGCCGTCCGTCAGCTCCAGCACGCTGCTCACGTAGGTCGCCAGGGGCAGCGCCAACAGCGACGCCACGCCGGGGCCGACCTGGCCCGTCTCCCCGTCGGTCGCCCGCACCCCCGCCAGGACCAGGTCGAAGGGGGCGAGCTTCCGCACGGCGGCCGACAGGACGCGGGAGGTGGCCCATGTGTCGGAGCCGGCGAACGCGCGGTCGCTCAACAGCAGGCCGTCATCGCAACCCATCGAGAGGGCCTCGCGGATGGCGGTCTCGGCGGCGCGCGGCCCCATGCTGATGGCCGTGACGCGCCCCCCGCGCTGCTCCTTGAGGCGCAGGGCCAGCTCGAGCGCGTGGAGGTCGAACGGGTTCACGATGCTCTCGACGCCCTCGCGGACGATGGTGCCCGTCTGCGGGTCCATCCGGACGTTGCTGGTCTCCGGGACCTGCTTGATGCACACGATGACGTGCATGGCGAACCGGGTCAGATCCAGAAGATGCTGTTGCCGACCGAGCCGGTGAACGTGTCAACGACGGCCCAGGCGCCGGCCACCGTGAACTGGCCCAGGATCATGCCGAGGAACAGGAACCTGGCGCGCCGGTAGAGCGCCGGGCCGCCGACCCGGACAACCACGAGCTTGATGAGCCAGGCCAGAAACACCGACAGCCACAGTACGTCCGTCCAGGTCACCGAGCAGATGACGAACCCCACCGGGTGGATCGGCCACCAGAAGACAGTCCGCTGCGCGATGACGAGCAAGAGCATAATGGCAGCGCCGACTCCCGTCCAGGCGTAGCCCGCGGGCCGGGGCAAGCCGCCCTCGGTGACCTCCCGCGCGGCCCACTGGAAGAGGCGCTGCGGCCCATCGAGAAAGAACCATTCGTGCAGGTTGGCGGCGCCGTGCTCGTAGCCGAGCCGCAAGGTGAAGAGGCAGGCCGTCGCGTAGGTCACGGCCGCCGCCAGCAGCATGACCCACAGCAGGTGCCGCGCACGCCGCCGCGCCAGGTACATCCCGTGGGCCGCCGAGCCCATCACAGAGGTGCGGATGTCGCTGGCCCAGACCCAGCTCATCGAGACCATGCCGATGCCCGCCCGCGAGAGGTGCGCCGAGCCGAAGGTGCTCGCCAGGAACGTGGGGGCGATCATCGGGGCGATCGTCACCGCCACCCCGCACTGAGCGACCACCCGCGTCAGCCCGTAGAAGATGAGCAGCGCCGCCAGCACCAGCACGATGCTGTGGAGCGGACTGAGGCCGCCTCGCCACGTCCAGACGGCCATCACCAGAACGCCCGCCACGAGCAGGGCCAGCGCCGAGCGGTAGGAGGTCGGCTCGCCGGCGTCGTAGCCCTCCTCACCCGCCCCCAGGGCGCAGCGCACCACGCGCAACAGGTGGCGCCGGGAGAACCAGACCCCCGCTCCGATGAACACCAGCATGGCCCCCATGCCCTGATGCGCCATGATGGGATAGGGCGCGGCCCCGTAGATGCCGAGGTTCTCCTTCATGTCCAGCCCGTAGGCCGTCAGGTAGCAGCGGAAGGCGAACGAGAGCAGGTTCAGGAACCACAGGCTGAAGGCCACGCGGTTCGGGATCAGAAAGGTGAACCCGAGCACGGCGAAGCTCAGGTAGAGAGAGATGGATATCGGCGTCAGGTCGCCGATCCACCGGGAGATGGTGATGCCGGGCACCCGGGGGAAGTAGAAGTGGAGGCCGTTCAGGCTGCCCACCACGAAGGGCAGCCCGAAGCCGATCCAGAACAGCTTGCTTACCAGCACCGACGGCCTCCGCCAGGGGTGCGCCGCCGCGGCGCAGAGCTCCGCCGGCACCTGGGCAATCGGGAAGCTCAGGTGCTCGTGGTCCACCCACTGCTTGCGCATGATGGCCATCAGGGCCGTCATGCATGCGTAGAGCGCCACCAGCAGGACGGACCAGAGCAGCAGCGGCCGCACCCACGGCGCCCAGGGGATCGGCTCGCCCGCCCCCACCCCGTTGAAGAACTTCGTGATGGCGCTCGTGCCGCCGTCAGGGTCCAGGGGCGACATCCACGGCTTCAGGGCGGGCCAGAGCGTCGTACGCCAGGCGTTGGACGGGGTGGCCAGGTAGTAGGGGGCCGAGATGTTGGGGATCAGGTAGCCCACAAGGCCCATCGTGGTGATGGCGCCTCCGATCAGCATCATCGCCGTCACGACGATCAGCTCCCCGGGCCTCAGCGCCAGCCGGGGCACGAGCATGCCGACGCCGCCGTTGACCACCAGCACGAGCACGAACAGCAGGAACACTGCTCCCCCCACGCTGTAGTCGAGGAACAGCGTGGAGCTGTGCAGGAAGAACGTCCAATAGGGGCCGGCCAGGCCGATGACCGCGCACATGAGGATGCCCAGCGCCACGGCGCGGGGCGTGAGCAGCGCCCCGGCCGGCTCGTCGTCGCGGGCCGGCGGTGAGCCGACTTCCTCCTGCGTGGGCATGGACGTGCGTTCCCTCCGGAGCACCACGTGCGGCAGCGGCACCGGCCGTGCCGAGGGACGAGCCCGGCTCAGCGAGGCCCGAGTGCCAGCACGGCCCACAGGTCAAGCTCGGGGATCGTCACCTCGAAGCCGCCCGGCGCCGGGGCGACCTCCAACGAGACGGGCTCCCTGCGCGGCGCGTGAAGCGTGGCGGCGGCGACGCCCCGGCGGCACAGCTCCCGCGAAAGCCAGAGCGTCAGGTCCCTCTGCACGGCCATCGCGTCGCTGTCGGGCAGGTAGTTCCGGTTCACCAGGTGGCAAACGAAGGGGGCCGACGAGTCGCCCGGCTTGACGCGCGCCACGACGGTGACGCCACCGGCCCCTTCGACCACGGCCTGCGGCGGCGCTAGGGCGCGGAGGCGCTCCTCGTCGGGCCACCGGACCACGCGCGCCTCCGCGGCGTCGAGCACGGCCTGCTGATCCTCGTCCAGCAGCGTCGGCTCGGTCACCACCAGGGCCTTCAGCCCAACCAGGTCCTCGCCGGTTAGCCGCTGGTCCGTCCCGGCTCCGCCGGCCGGCACGAGCCGGAACGGCACGTTCAGGTGCACCAGGTCCCCGCAGGCGTCCATGGCCTGCCGCTGCCAGCGCCGGAACGCCTCCTCGCTGTAGAGCAGCCCCACGTTGGCGACCGCCTCGTAGCCGTCGAAGAGGCCCGCGTTCTCGCGTACGAACCGGCACAGGTAGGCGAACTCTTCCGGCGAGGGGTCGTACCAGTGCGTCCCCTTCTCTTCCCAGCGCGTCTCGCCGGCGTCCGAGTAGCACCACTGATGCACGGGCGGCATGAACTGGTGGCCGAAGGCGTAGGCCTGCACGATCCATGCGCGCACCAGCCCGGGCCGGCCCATGCCCTTCACGTAGGCCCAGTCCTGGCCCGACGCCGTGCAGGCCACCGGCCGCTCCACTACGTCCCCGAGCTTGAAGGACCAGACCGGCAGGGCGGAGACCTTGTCGGAATCGGCCTCGGCCGGCACCTCGCCGGAGAAGAACGTGACGACCGGCGCGATCAGAAGCTCGTCGGGGTGCGTCACCGCTGAGTTTACGCAGAGCGCCAGCGGCCGGCCGGCCACTTCCTCGCAGTAGAGGCGGTACTGCGCCACCCACTCGACGGCGGCGCGCCGCTGGAACTCCAGGAACGCGTGGCTCAGGGGTATGCGCTCCGGATTCCAGGAGGCCCGCTCCCGGAAGTCCTTGGCCGTCACGCCCTGGCTGCGCAGGAACGCGCCGTAGTCGAAGCCCTCCAGCGACGCGACGCCGAGCCGACGCAGCTCCTCCGGGTCGGCGTTCTTCGCCAGGTAATCGCGGAAGGCGGCCACGCAGTGCCGGCAGAAGCAGCCGCCGCCGGCCCAGTGCGCGCCGGAGGTGCCCATGTAGTCGTCAATGTGCAATCCGTCCGCCCCCTTCTCGAAGGCCCGCACCATCTGGTGCTTCAGGTAGGCGCGGTAGCCGGGCGCGTTGGTGCAGAACCAGTAGGCGGGGTGCCCCTTGTGCTCGTGGTCCCACAGCCAGGGCACGGTGATCGGCTCGCCCTCCAGGGAGCGGCAGACCGAGTCCATGAAGTCCGGGTCGTGGTCAATCATGTGCGCGAAGGCGGTGCGGAACGCCGCCCCCGGCAGGTACTTGATGTCCATCTCGCGGGCCGCCCGCACGCGGTCGAGGTACCACTTCACGGCATCGTCCGTGTCGCCCCAGGGGCGCCCGCCCCAGCTCACCACTGTCGTTCCGTACTGCTGGTACACCTCGACGGGGGCGGGGCCCATGAACACGACGTCCGAGCGCTTCAGTTGCATGCGTTCCGCCTCCTGGGCCAGGGCCGCAGGGATCGTCCCGGTCGCGATCAGCACGAAGGCGACCCCTGCCCGCGCGAGCCTGCCGGTCATCATCGGTCCCTCCGGGTGAGGGTTGGGGGAGCAACGTCGCCCGGGGCGGCACTATAGCAGCCGGCCGGCGGGATGGCAAACGGTGCGGGCCGGCGCCCCTGCGGCGCCTCAGGCCGTGGGGTGAGGGCCGACGACGCTGTCGTAGACGGTGTCCTCGGCGAAGAAGGCCTCTGAGGAGATCGGTCCCCAGGTGCCGGGCTTGTAGTTGGGGAAGTCGGGGGGCGGTTCCTTCTCCCATTGCTCCAGGATGGTGGTGGCGAACTCCCAGGCCAGCTCCACCTCGTCGCGCCGGGCGAACAGCGCCGAGCGACCCGCCATCACGTCCAGCAGCAGCCTTTCGTAGGCCTCCGGCGAGGCCGCCGGGAAGGCGCTGCCGTAGGGGAAGTCCATCTCCACGTTCCGCAGCTCCATCTTCAGCCCCGGCACCTTGCTGACGAACCGCAGGGAGACCCCCTCGTCCGGCTGGATGCGCAGCACCAGGCGGTTGGCTCTCAGCTCGACGCCCTCCATGGCGCCGAACAGCACGCGCGGGACGCCCTTGAACTCGACGGCCACCTCGGTGAGCCGTTCGGCGAGCCGCTTGCCAGCGCACAGGTATATGGGCACGCCCGCCCAGCGCCAGTTGTCAATGTAGGTGCGCAGCGCCACGAAGGTCTCGGTCAGGGAGTCGGGCTCGACGCCGGGCTCGTCGCGGTAGGCGGGCACCTCCCGGCCGTCCACGACGCCGCCGTCGTACTGCCCGCGCACCACTGAGCGTCGGACCTCCTCGCCCTCCAGGCGGCGCAGGCAGCGCAGCACCTTGGCCTTCTCGTCGCGGATGGCGTCCGCGTCCAGGGAGGCCGGCGGCTCCATGGTCACCAGGGTCAGCAGTTGCAGGACGTGGTTCTGGAGGATGTCGCGCAGGATGCCGGTCTGGTCGAAGTAGCCGCCGCGGTCCTCGACGCCGATCGTCTCGGCTACCGTCACGCGCACGTAGCGGACCGACTCAGAGCGCCAGACGTGCTCGAAGATGGAGTTGGCAAACCTCAGGACGCTGATGTTCTGCACGGTCTCTTTGCCCAGGTAGTGGTCCATGCGGAAGACCTGGCACTCCTCCAGCAGACCGTCTATCTCGGCGTTCAGCCTCCGCGCCGACTCCAGGTCGCGGCCGAAGGGCTTCTCGAAGACCACGCGCAGGCATCCCTGCCCGGCCTCGTCGCAGCGCCGTCGGCGCGTCAGGGCGCCGGCGTCCCTCAGGCTGTGCAGCACGGGCAGCACGACGGAAGGGGGGATGGACATGTAGAAGATGCGGTTGCCGCCCGTGCCGAGCTGCCCATCCAGCTCCCGCAGGCGGCGCTGGAGCCCCCGGTAACCCGCCGCCTCGTCGTAGGCGCCCCGCTGATAGAACACACGCCCCGCCAGGCTATCCCAGACGGCTTCGTCCAGCGGCTGGGTGTGCGAGAACTCGGCGACGGCCTGGTGCAGGCGGCTGCGGAACTGCTGGTCCGTCATCTCGGTGCGCCCGTAGCCGATCAGCACGGTCCGGTCGGGCAGCAGTCGCTCGCGGGCCAGGTTGTAGAGCGCCGGGGCGAGCTTGCGCCGGGTCAGGTCGCCGCTGGCGCCGAAGATGACGACGATGCAGCTCTGCGCGTCGTGGGTGCCGGTGTCGGACATCGGATGCTCCCCCCTAAGGAACGCCCGCCGCCCATCATAGTGCCGGCCGGCCCGTGCGTCCACGCGGGCGCGGGCGGCTCTCATGCGTAGAGGTCGGGCCGCCGGCGGGCGTGGCGTTCCAGCCCGTCCATGATGGCCCGGCAGGAGCCGCGCCAGCGGCCGGGCGGCATGTCCTCGGTGATGCCCACCAGCAGGCCGTCCACCGAGTCCACCTGGTCCAGCATGTCCACGGTGAACTGCTCCACCCCCTCGTCGGGCCGCACATGCACCGAGGAGGGGAAGTTCAGCCAGAGCACCTTGTCCGGCCAGGCGGCCCGCGCCTCGCCGAGGGACATGTCCGTGTCCGGCGCGGGCGTGAACGCCTCGACGTAGTCCAGGTCGGTCGCCGCGATGGCGTCGGCTATCAGGCGGTTGTTCGCGTCGAAGTGGCAGCCGATCAGCTTCCCGTGCTCATGCAGCACGCCGGCCGCCTCGTCGTAGTGCGGCACGTAGTAGTCCCTGAAGACGTCCGGGCCGATGATCTCCGGCACGACGTTGCCGCCGTAGTTGGCGTGCGTGGCCGGCGAGCGGGCGACGAGGGGATAGACCTGGCGACGCTTCTCGACCAGGGCCTCGTAGAGCCGGAGCACCTCGTCGCGGTTCTCCATCCACTGCACGCAGAAGTCTTCCATGCTCATCATGACGCCGCTGACAAGAGCCTGGAGAGGCTCGGCGCTGATGCCCGCCCGCATGATGAAGTCCTCCCCCCGCCAGGCCTCCGCCCGGGCGAACTCCTCGTAGTTCGGCGCGTAGACCTCGTCGCGGATCAAGAACTCCAGCACGCGGTAGTCGTCGGGCGACCTGAACATCTTCTCGTGGCGCCAGACCGTGAAACCGGCCGGCTCCTCCAGCGTGGAGACGCTGCCGACCGGCGTCTCATAGACGGTGTGGACGAGCCTCTTGCCGCCCTCCCAGCGGATGCTCTGCGTGACGTTCACGTTCGGGCGGTGGGTAGTGTAGACTTCCGGCCAGCGCTGGACGATGCAGAGCCCCCGGTTGCGCATGGCGCGCTCGTCGGCGCACTGGGGTATCATGCACTCGTAGACGGTGAAGGGCACGCGCGGGCCGTGGCCGCCGCGCAGGGCGGCCAGCACGAGTTCCCTCGGCGTCATCGCATGCGACCTCCTTCGGGTCGGCCGTAGCATAGCGACGGCGGCGCGCCTGTCAACCCCCGCCGCTTTGACGGGCGGAGCAGCCGCCGATGGACTGCCGGGCTCAGGCGGCGGCTGGGCAAGATCCGTTGCTTGCGCGCGATGCGTTCCGCGCACGGCTCCGTGACCAGGTATTCGAGTTCGCGGAGCGGGCGGGCGGCGTGTCGATGTACCAGCGGATTGGGCGTTTCCCAGCATGTTGGAGCTTTGAAGCACTTAAGGGCACGCTTGCGGAAGATGGCTGGTTCTACGTAGGTTGGGTACAGCTGGACCTCCGGGAGAAGCCTGAGGGCGACTTGGCGGCGGTCCAAGACGAGCCATACGGGGGCCAGGTACGGTATGCCCAGACGGTCTGGCAGGATGACTTCGAGGCGTTCATCAGAGGACGTGGCCTGCTTACGCCCGTGGATGAGAGCAGCTCAGAGTGAACGGGCAGCGGGGGGAACTCGGAGTGGGCCGTAGCAGGACTGTGCTCCGTGCGACAAGCGTGCACGCACTCCCTGGGGCATGATCCTCCCGCCCATTGACTTGTAGAAGGGGGGTTCCGCGCCGGTGCACACTCCCTTCGCTGGGGGCAATGACGGGAAGGCACGGGTAGGCCATGTGCTGGTCTGCGCGGCAGTTGGCGCGCTCATCGCGCTCGCTGGCTTGGCAACATGCTGGGCCACTCCATCCAGGCGGCACATCCCCGAGATCCTATCGGTGGCGGCAATGGTCGCAGCACTCCCCGTAGCGGCTGGCAGTCTGATTCTCCTGTGGTGGAAGGATCATGCCAGCGGCAAGTGGGCGGCCGGCCTAGTGGCAGTATGGTTGCTTGCGTCTGTGGTCTTGGGGTCCTCTTGGCTCGTAGGCGATCGGGTTCTGGACCGCAGGTGGCAGCGGTTCCTTGGGGCAGCTGCAGCTGCCGCCCAGGGTCTTTGGGAAGAGCGCACTTTGGACTACGAGCGTCAGGCCGGGGGACAGCCCTTCGTGCTGTCCGAGGCCGGGTTGACGCTGGAAGTGTGGATGTGGTACCAGCGCAACGGCGGTTCGGAGCGATACTGGGTAGAGGTCGTGCATCCTGTATCGTTCGAGCGCTGGTTGTACGACCCGGCGAAGATGCAGTGGGAGCGTGCGGACTGAGTTCGCAGGGGGGGAAGTTCACCGAGGGCTACCATAGCGTTCGCCGGACCATCCAGACTGGCATCTGCTAGTCAGACGTGACGGCCGAGAGCATCAGTGGCACGGGGCTGGTCGGCACCACGAGCGTGACCTACGCCTACGACGCGCTAGGGCAGCTCGGCGAAGGGCCGCCTGCCTGCCGCCCGGCGTTGCGCCGAGTGGACCCAAACGTCTACACTGACTCGACGCCGATGCGGGAGTGGTGCACAATCCTGCGGGCGCAAACCGAACAGAACGTCAAGGAAGGTGACGCGATGCAGCCGCAGACTCCTGCGCACAGGGATCGCCGCAGGCTCAGGATGGTCGTCCCTGCCTACCCCGCCTTCAACGTCTACTCGGGCGTTGCGCGCAGCATGACGGCGCTGGGGCCGGTCTGTGTGGCCACGGCCGTCAATGACGTTCCGGGGTGGGACGTCGAGGTGATCGACGAGAACAACTACCGCCGCAAGGCGCCCCGCGGCGATGACGGCTTGCCGGATCATGGTGCCCTGCAGAGGATACGGCCTGCCGACGCCGTGGGCCTCTACGGCGGCTTGACGAGCACGATCCCGCGGCTCGTCCAGGTCGCTTCCTATTACCAGGGCCTCGGCGTGCCCACCATTGCCGGCGGGCAGCACTTCGTTGACCAGAACATCGAGGAGGCGCTGCGCAGCGGCGTGGATTACGTGGTCGGGGGCGAAGGCGAAGAGACCATCAAGGAGCTGCTGGAGGTCATTGACGGGACCAGGGCCAAGGAGGATGTCCGCGGAGTTGCTTACCTGGACGCAGACGGCCGGGTCCGGCAGTCCACGCGCGATCCCGTGGCCGACCTGGACGGGTTGCCCGTGCCTGACTTCTCGCTGCTCCGCTACGGCCGGGTCAAGGTATACCCGGTTGGCCGTGTCCGGGGCTGCGGCATGAACTGCGAGTTCTGCACCGTCAAAGGCAGGCCGCGCTACGCCTCTCCGGAGCGCCTGATGGAGCAGTTCGCGTCCCTGTACGAGAAGCAGGGGGCGAAGAGGTTCTTCATCGTTGACGATCTGTTCGGTCAGGACCGCGAAGAGACCCTGCGCCTCTGCCGGATGCTGCGCGATTACCAGCGGGAAGTCAGGGTCAGGTTCAGCATCACGGTCCAGATCAGGCTGGACAAGGCGCACGACGCTGAGCTGCTCCAGGCCATGCGCGAAGCCCGGATCAACACCGTGGCCATCGGGTTCGAATCGCCGATCGCCGAAGAGCTTCAGGCCATGAACAAGCGCCTGAAGCCCGACGGGATGGTGGCCATGACGCGGCTGTACCATCGTGCGGGCTTCTGGGTGCACGGCATGTTCATCTTCGGCTATCCGATGAGGCCCGGGGTCGAGTTCAGGATGAGCGCCCGGGAGCGCGTCAACCGGTTCCGCCGGTTCATCCGCAGGGCGCGCATAGACACGCTGCAGGTCCTGCTGCCGGTCCCCTTGCCCGGCACGGAACTGAGGCGCCGGCTGCAGGCGGAAAAGAGAATCTACTCCCCCGAACACGTCGGATGGGAGTACTACGACGGGAACTTCCCGCTGTTCGAGCCGGACGATCCGCTGACGGCTGAGGAGATGCAGGCCGCCGCGCAGCAGATCATGGGCCGCTTCTACCGATTCGGCCACTTCTTGATGGTGGGGCTTAACATCCTGTCATTTCCAGCCCTCGTGCTGCACCTGCATAACCTGAGGGCCGGCTGGCGTCGCTGGTCCCGCCGATGGTGGAACAGCCTGATGGGCGTGGCGGGGTGGCACATCATCAGGAAATGGACCGCGCAGTTCCGCAAGGGGAACTTCGCGGGGAAACTCGCCGAGGCGAAGCGCGACCTGAAGTCGGCCAACGCCCAGGAGTCCCCGGACTCGCCGGATGCGCCATAGCCAGCGGGCAAAAGACAGGCGCCGTCGTGTCCCTCCGCACGGCGGCGCCTGGCATTCACTTCTCAGCGGTCAGCCTTGCTTCAGACCTTCACCACGTTGGCAGCGCGCAGGCCTTTCTCGCCTTGCTCGACGTCGTACTGAACGGCGTCGTTCTCGGCCAGTGCCCTGAACCCACCGCCCTGGATGGCGCTGTGGTGCACGAACACGTCCTTGCTGCCGTCGTCGGGCGTGATGAACCCGTAGCCCTTCTGATCACTGAACCACTTGACCTTGCCTTTAGCCATCTACGTAACCTCACAGAAAACGATGCTCTGCCGCGGGCGCACGCGCATCATTGCGCATACTGCGCTCACAGTCGTGAAAGCCGTCCCACCTTTGACGCTTGCTGGTCGGTGAGCAGGCGGAGGCTTCGTCCGAGACTGCGGAGAGCGGCAAGAGCCGGGCATTCGCCGCCTGAGAGGAGGGAATCCTCGGGAGGGAAGGCAAAGCCTGCAGGTCTCACTCCGTCGGGACAGGACACCTATACAGGTCTCGCGCCCGTCGGATCACAGAATCGTAGAACGAGACTCAGACTGCTCCGCATGGCTCAACTGCCATGCCGCCCACAGGGCGCTAAGGGAGCGCGTCCTTCAAAAGCTATCATACCACTATCCGGCGCGGCGCACAAGTGCAAAGCAGCGTACCGCCCGCATGGCTGCCCGCCGCTGCGCCGTGCGGGGCTACTCGGCCTCCGGCTCCTCGTTTGTGTGGCCGCCGCCCAGGCGCATGCCCCTCATGTGCTCGTCGAAGACGCCCGGCGCCACGGCCTCCTTCATCTGGCGCACGCCGGTCATCTCCTCCTGTGATATCGCCTGCAGCTCGTCGGCCTCACGCGCGACGTGCGGGGTGAGGAAGATGAGCAGCTCGGTCTTGTCCTTGTCCCTCTCGGTGCGGCGGAACAGCGCGCCCAGCAGGGGTATGTCGCCGAGGATGGGCACCTTGGTGACGCGCTCGGTCAAGGCGTCCTCCATCAGGCCGCCGATGACGATGGTCTGGTTGTCGTGGATGGCGATGTGCGTCTGGGCGGACCGCTTGGCGAAGACCGCGGCGTCCACCGTTTCGGAGATCGGCACCGTCTCGGCCGTGGTGGTCGAGATCTCCGGGGAGACGTCCATGATGACCAGCCCCTCGGGGTTGATGTGCGGGGTGACCTCGAGGATGATGCCGATGTCCTCATACTCGATGGTGTTGATCGTCTGGCCGGTCTCGGTGGTGCGCGTGTTGCGGATGAAGGGCACCTCCTGGCCTACGGTGATGGTGGCGGTCTGGTTGTCGCTGGTCAGGATGTGGGGGCGCGACAGGACGTCGAGCTTACCCAACTCTTCCAGCGCGCGCAGGACGGCCGTGACGTCGCCGATGACGTGGCGGTAGATGAGCCCCCCGGTCTCCGTGCCGAGTCCGAAATCGGTGGACAGGGAGAACTCGTCGCCGTCCAGATCGGTGTCGAGGATGGAGAACTCGACGCCCACGTCCAGGTCGTCGTTCCAGGTGACCTCGGCGATCAGGACCTTTATCAGCACCTGCGGGATGGGGCGGTCCAGTTCCTCGACGATGCCGCGGACGGTGTCGAAGTTGGCCGGCGCGGTGAGGATGAGCAGGGAGTTGGTGTCGGCGTCGGCGACGACGAACACGTTGCCGGCCAGTCCCGCCGCGCCCTCGGCGGTGGCAGCGGCCTGATCCCTGAGCCTCTGGAAGAAGCCGCCCGCTCCCCGGCCTTGCTGCTGGCCTTGCTGTCGGGCGGTGCGCACAGCGCCGGTCGTCTCGTCGGCCTCTTTGAACAGGTCGTTCAGCAGCGCGGCCAGGCGCTCGGCGTTGGCGTTCTTGAGCGGGTAGACGAGCACGGACTCCTCGGCGACGGGGTTCGCGTCGAGCTGCTGGATCACCTCCGCCACCACGTCGAGCGTGTCCGTCGGCCCGCTGACCACCACGGTGTTTGTGCGCTCATCGGCGGAGGCCAGCACCTCCGGGGCACGGCTGACCGGCTCTTCTTGTTGCTGCTCGCCGCCGGGACCGCGGAAGAAGCGCCCCGGGAAGAAGCCGCCCCGGCCGCCCCGGCCGCCGCCCTGTTGGGTCTGGGCCGCCCGCTGCTCGAAGACCTCATTGATCAGGTCCGCGGCGTCACTGGCGTCCGCGTAGGTCAACTGGAAGACGCGCACCTCCGCTACGGTCGCCATGTGCTTGTCGAGCGCGCTGACGATCTCGGCGATGCGCCGGACGTTGGCGCCCGTGTCGGTCAGGATCAGGGCGTTGCTGCTGGCGTTTGCCGAGAGGTCGGCGTGCGCGGGGATCAGGGCCGCCAGGTCCTGCCTGACCTGCACGGCGTCGGCGAACTTCAGGGGCATGATCTGCGTGATGACCTCGTCGTTCGGCTCGATGCGCGAGGGGTCCGAGCCGGCCCGCACGGGCACGTTCATCCTCTTGGCGTCTTCGAGCGTGACGATCTTGAGCACCCGCCCGGTGCGCACCGCCGCGTAGCCCTGCTCCGTCAAGACGGTGTTCAGCAGCGCGATGGCCTCGGCGACGTTCAGGGGCTGTCGGCTCATCACCGTCACCCGCCCCTGCACGACGGCCTGCT
>LJUE01000197.1 GCA_001303885.1 Planctomycetes bacterium SM23_32
GGCGGCGTGCTGGACGCTCAGCTTCAGTCGCACCTTGCTGCCGGCCAGCGATTCCAGCTCCGGCCTGCGTCCGGCCTCCCCCTCCAGCAGCTCGCCTTCCACCTCGACCTCGTCGCCCGCACCGGCGCCCACCAGCACGCCTTTGATGCCTTCGACGGCGAACGGCCCGACCCGCTCCGAACGGGGATAGAAGCCGATGGTCTCCGCCCAGTCGGCCTCGGGCACGCTGACCGCCGCCTCCACGTAATCGTCCCAGTCAATGCCGGCGCCCTTGACTTCCTCCCAGGTGGCGAACTGCTGCGCGAAGCGCTCCACCTCGCGCTGCTGAAGCTCGGCGGTGGCCTCCAGCGCGGGCACCTCCACCTTGAGCCCCTTGTAGTCGCCTTCCTCCAGCGCCACCTCGGGCAGCACCTCGCAGCGGTAGACGAACTCGGCCGGCTGGCCGGGCTCCCAGGCGAAGTTCTCCAGGTCAGGCGCTTCCGCCTCATTGACGACGGTCAGGTCGTGCTCCTCGACGGCCTGCTCGTAGGCCTCGGTCGCCACCGATGAGATCAGATCCGTGCGCAGGGCGCTGGCCATCCGCCGCTCGACCAGCCCCACCGGCGCGTGCCCCTGGCGGAAGCCGGGCAGCTTGACCGTCTCCTGAAGCGTGGCGAGCTCGTCCTGATACCGCTCGCGCAGGTAATCGGCGTCCGCCTCGATGCGGATGACGCACTCGCAGGGACCCGTCCGCTCGACCGTGACGGTCGGCCCCTTCTCCGCCTCCTGCTCCGGGGCCTCCGCGTCGGCCACGTCGGCGGCACGGTCGGCGTCGTTTTCGTCGGTCTCGGACATTGGACGGCGCACTCCGGAGGGCTGCTCCGGGCGGACCTTCCCTCAGATGAAAACGAGGGACACACGTGTCCCTCTACCACTTACCAGCGTATCCGATGGCGCGGCGGCAAGTCAAGTGCGCACGGGGCCGCCGACAGGCCCTCCCGGACGCCGTGAGGGCACTGAGGAGGCGGCAGGGCGCCATGTAGGGGCGCAGCCGCCGCCCCCCTGCAACATCTGCCACCCCGGCGCGGGCGCGTCCACCGGCCGGGCCGCAGAGCCCCCACGCCGGGAGCCGGCCAGCAGGCCGAATCAGGCCCTCACGGCGCCCCCGGCAGCGCGGCGGCAGGAGGCGCCCGGAATGCAGAACGGGCGCCCGAAAAAGCCGACCTCCCTCCCTGCCGGGGCCCCCTCGCGCCTGGCGCCCGCCGCCCCGGACCGGCGCCGGCCGGCGGCGGTTGCGCGGCCGGTCCGGGCCCCCTACAATCCCGGCATCGCGCGGCGATCCGATGACCGCCGCTCAACCTCGAGGAGATGCGTGATGGCACTGAAGATCGGGCTGGTGGGCATCATCAGCGACGAGCTGAAGCAGGACGCCTGGGGGACGCTGGAGCGCGTGGCCGCGATCGGCTACCAGGGCATCGAGGGCGCGGCCCGCATCGGCTCTGGCCTCGGCACGCCGGTCCACGAGTTCGCCGACCGGCTGCGCGCATTGGGGCTGGAGCCGGTGGCCGAGGGAGGCGTCTTCCAGGAGGGCGACCACGAGAAGGTCGAGCAGGCCGTCCGGGACGCGCTGGCCGTGGGCGCCGGGTACGTCGTGAGCTACTGGGGCCCGTGCGAGAGCAGGGATCAGGTCTTGCGGCTCGCGGCGTTCCTGGACGAGGCCGGCTGCCGCTGCCGCGAGGCCGGGCTGCGCTTCTGCTATCACAACCACAACCACGAGTTCGCCGCCTTCGACGGGCAGCGGGCGCTCGACCTCCTGCTGGCGAACACCGACCCCGCAAACGTGGCGGCCGAGTTGGACGTCGCCTGGGTCACCTACGGCGGCGCGGACCCTGTGGAGGTGATCGGCAAGTACGCCGGCCGCTGCCCCATCCTGCACGTGAAGGACCTGCAGGAGGCGCCAGAGGGCGGCGAGACCTCTAACGACGGGCGCGACGAGACCCGGTTCACCGAAGTGGGCACGGGCGTGGTCAACATCGAGGGGGCCGTCGGTGCCGCGCGCGAGGCCGGGGTCGAGTGGCTCGTGGTGGAGCAGGACCGCATGCGCGACCTCTCTCCCATGGACAGCGTCCGCGTCAGTTACGAGAACCTGAAGCGGGTGGTCGGCTGAAGGCCCCTTGCCGATGGGACGACCGCCCGGTAGAATCCGCGACCCAGATACCTGCCCCCGGGAGGAGATCCGATGAGTGACATGCTCCGGAGCGCCGTTGGGCTGGCCGGCCTGTCGCTGCTCTCCGATGCGCAGACGCGCAGCATCTGCGCCGAGAACCCCCAAGGCGACAAGGGCGCCGCCGCGACGGCCGAGAACCACCTCGGCGTCGGATGGAAGGGACGCCCGTGCATCACGCTGCCCAAGGACGAGACCGTCGAGCTGGCCGCCATCGCCCGGCCGGGCGTCGTCCAGCACATCTGGATCACGGTCACCGACCGCGGCCCGCGCGGTCGCACCGTGTTGCGGGACCTCGTGCTGCGGCTCTACTGGGACGGCGAGGAGCAGCCGTCAGTCGAGGTGCCGGTGGGCGACTTCTTCGCCAACGGCCACGCCATGAGGTGCGACATCAACTCGCTGCCAGTCGCCGTGAACCCCAACGGCGGCATGAACTGCTACTGGCCGATGCCGTTCAGCGACTCCGCCCGCATCACGGTCACCAACGAGCACGGCGACGAGATACACGGCTTCTTCTACCAGATCACCTATGCGCTGACGGACGTGCCGGAGGCCGCCGCGCGGTTCCACGTGCAGTGGCGGCGCGAGAACACCGTGACCTACCACAAGGAGTACACTATCCTGGACGGCGTGGAGGGGCGGGGCCACTACGTGGGCACCTACCTGGCCTGGACGCAGCTCTCGACCGGCTGGTGGGGCGAGGGCGAGGTCAAGTTCTACCTGGACGGCGACGGCGAGCACCCGACCATCTGCGGCACGGGCACCGAGGATTACGTGGGCGGGGCGTGGTGCTTCGCCGACAGGACCTACTCGACCGCCTTCCTCGGCTACCCGCTGCGCCACGCCGAGCCGGGGCAGATCATCCGGCACGGCCTCTACCGCTGGCACGTGCCTGACCCCATCCGGTTCAGGCAGGACCTGCGCGTGACCATCCAGGACCTGGGGTTCACGCCGCAGCCGACGGGCTACGAGCCGCTCACCGACGACATCAGCTCGGTGGCCTACTGGTATCAGGCCGAGCCGCACGCGGCCTTCCCCGCACTGCCGCCGGCCAGGGCCCGCTGGCCGCGCTGAGCGCGTAAGCGTCAGCCGGCAACCGCTGGCGGCGAATCGTCCGCCACCTGCCGGCCGCGCTGGGCAGGGGCCGGGCCCGTCCTGTCAGAAGAGGCGGACAAGGGTCAGCGCGCCGAGCGCGAGGGTCGCCGCGCCGACCAGCCGCCGCAACGTCCGCCGGCCGACGCGGTTCACGGTCACGGCGCTGACCGGCACCGAGGCCAGCGCGCCGCACGTCAGCGGCACGGCCAGCGACCACTCCAGGCCCCGGCCGGCCAGCAGGAACACCAGCACGCCCACCGCGCACGTGACGCCTTCCGAGACGCTGGTGATCCCGATGGCGCTCTTCTCCTCGACGCCGCTGATGATCTGGCCGCCCGTGACCAGCGGCCCGTAGCCGCCCCCACTCAGGCCCTTGTTGAAGGCCGCGAGCAACCCGAGCGCCGTGACCCGCCGCCACGAGAAGGCGAACTCGCGGCTGCGCGCCCAGAGGATGAACAGGCCCATCGAGAGCACGATGAGGCCGATCAAGAGCTTCAACCAGAAGCCGGGGACGTGCAACGCCACCAGCACCGCCGCCACCGTGCCGACCACGCTGCATGCCGAGAGCACAGCCGCCACCCTGGTGGCCCGCGAACGGCGCGTAAACGACACGTTGCCGGCCAGATGGTGGGCCGCGCCGGCGGACAGACCCGTCAGCAGCTCACTGAGGAGCACGCACGGCACGATGACGAGCGGCTCAATCCCGAAACCCAGCATCAGCAGGGGTGTCAGGGCCGTGCCGTAGCCCATGCCCAGCGTGGAGTCCACGTACTCGCAGCCGAAGGCCAGCAACGCCAGTCCCAGCGCCTCCGGGCGCAGCACACCTGAGCCCGGCAGGCTTATGCCGATCCCGGCGGCCGCCAGGGGCACCACCAGGAACAGGCACAGCACGGCACCCAGCGACACGGCTAACGTCCCGGCAACGGCCTTCATGATGACCCTCCGCAGACCAGAGCAAGGCACCAGCCATTGGACACTCTTATAGGAGTGTCCAATGCGCGCAAGAGGGGCCTCATAGACACTGGGGGACCTTACAGGTATCCGAGCTTCCGCAGGCGCCGTCGCACGGCGTCCACCTCCGCACTCGTCAGGCCATCCTCGAGCTGAGGGGGCCGTTCGGGCGGACTAACCACGTCCCTGAGCACGAACACGGCAAACTCCGTGACGGAGTTGAAGCCGCTGTCAGCTACGAGCTGCCGCAATCGGTTGTAGAGCGGACGCGGGATCTTCAGCGTCACCTTGTCGGACCCGGCCTTCGCTGCACTCATATGGCACTCCTATCGCCGCACAGGATACCCGCCCACCGGGGCTATGTCAAGCCCTTTTCCGGCCCTCCGCCCCCCCTCCGGCGCCTCGGCGCTCACTCCATCGGGTAGCGCAGGCCCCACTCGGCGCGCAGCGCGTCCATCGTGCGCACGATGGCGAGGGACTCGTCCAGCGGCATCACGTCGCTCTCGGTCCTGCCGCCGCGGAGGCATTGCATCACGTGCTCCGCCTCGTACTCGTAGCCGTTCTCCCGATGGGGCAGCTGGATCACCTCCTCCTCGGCGTCCGCCGAGCCGATGGTCAGCCCCTGCGTCTTCCAGAACGGCGCGTGCACGCGCGCCCACTTCTCGGTGCCGAACACGTAGGCCACGTGCGGCATGGCGGTGCGCACGCCGCAGGTGAGCACGCCGAGCCGGCCGCCCTCGTAGCGGAGGATCATGGCCGCCTGCTCGTCCACGCCGGTCTCGCCGACGTGGGCCATGCTGGTCATCTCCGGGGGCGGCCCGCCGAACACCATCGAGGCGAAGGCCAGCGTGTAGACGCCCACGTCCAGCAGCCCGCCGCCGGCGAGGTCCGGGTTGAGCAGACGCCCTTTGGGGTCCCAGCCGGTGCGGAAG